>NZ_JBLVOL010000015.1:103744-141411 GCF_053543755.1 Achromobacter semiaridum
CCGCGCCCCCACCCCCAGGAGGAAGCCCGCCAATGACCCGGCTTTTGCTGCCGCCGCTGCTACTGCTGGCGCTTGCCGGTTGCGCCACGGCGCCGCCATCGAACCCCGAGAACATTTGCGCGATCTTCCGAGAAAAGCCGGACTGGCACGACGCCGCCCTGAAGGTGCAGAAGAAATGGGGCGCACCCGTGCCGGTGCCCATGGCGATGATGTACCAAGAGTCCTCCTTCAAGCAGGACGCCGTGCCGCCCCGCTACTACTTCCTTGGCATCATCCCCTGGGGCCGCGTCAGTTCCGCCTACGGCTACGCCCAGGCCAAGGATGAAACCTGGGCCGACTACAAACGCGAAGCCGGCGGCTGGGGCTCAAGCCGCGACGACTTCGCCGACGCGCTGGACTTCATGGGCTGGTACATGAGCAAGTCGCAACGGATAAACGGCATCTCGAAGTGGGACGCCTACGGCCAGTACCTGAACTATCACGAAGGCTGGACCGGCTACCGCAACCGCAGCTACGACCGCAAGGCATGGCTGAAGACGGTGTCGCAAAAGGTGCAGGCACGCGCGGAGAAATTCACGTCGCAATACAAAAGCTGCGAAGGCGACCTGACGCGTGGGGGGTGGTTGTGGTGAGCCGATACCGACTGCCGCGCTGGCCTGGATCGCTATACAAAAACTCGCATAGTCGCCACATGAAAGGCCCAGAACTCGTCACCTTTTGGGGTACGGCACTTGACGATCCGCGGGCCTGCAAGTGCATATGACGATTCGGGAAGCAGTGTGATCGGCTGCTGAGACTTCCGTCCAAAACAAAAATCCCGGCCTGGGCCGGGATTTTTTTCGCTTGCGTGACTTAGCCTGCGGCGATCAGAAGTCCATGCTGGCCGACAGCAGGAACGTGCGCGGGCCGCCAAGGACCAGGTAGCCGTTGCCGGGGTAGCCGCCGACCGACGACCAGTAGTTGCGATTGGCGATGTTCTCGACGCGGGCACGCAGCGTCACGACGTGGCCGTCGACGTCCGTCATGTAGCGCAGGCCGGCGTCAAAGCGGGTCCAGCCGGGGACTTTGAGGGTGTTGGCGTCGTTGGCATAGGACGAGCCGGTGTAGACCATGCGGCCGTCGACGGCCAGGCCTTGCACGCCCGGGATATCCCATTCCACGCCCATGTTGGCCTGGAAGCGCGGCACGCCGATCACGCGATTGCCGTCCAGCGACGCGTTGCCGGTGGAGCGCTGTTCGGCATCCAGCCAGGTCAGGCCGCCCAGCACGCGCACGCTCTTGATCGGTTCGCCGTAAACGGTCAGTTCCACGCCTTGATGGCGGTCTTTGCCGGACGTGGTCAGCTCGTTGCTGGCGTTGTACATCGCGCGCGGCTTGTCGGTAGAGAACAAGGCCAGGCCGGCGCCAAGCCCCTCGCCTTCGTACTTCACGCCCACTTCTTTTTGCTTGGACACATACGGCTGAAGGCTCTGGCCAACGTTGGGCACGGGCTTGCCGTTGGCGTTGGCCGGCGCCGTCGGCCCGGCCACCAGGGCTTCGATGTAGTTGGCGTACAGCGACACGCTGGGCGCCACCTTGAAGACGATACCGGCAGCCGGCGAGTTGCGGCTGGCGTCATACGCGCCGTTTTCCTTGCCGGTGTTGTACGCGTAGTCGCGCTGCGACAAGCGTTGATGGCGGATGCCCAAGGTCAGCAGCACCTTGTCGTCCAGGAACGACATCGTGTCGCCCAGGGCGTAGCTGCTCATGCGCGTGCGTCCTTGCAAGGCGGGGTTATCGATATCGTTGCCTCGCAAAGCACCCGCGCTAAACGCCGGCTTGTCGTAGGAAATCGGATCGTAGATGTTCGTCGGATACGTGTTGGCGAAATCCATGATGTAGGCGTTCTTCTTCTTCAGATCGAAGAAGGAAGCCGACACCACCACTTCGTGGCCGACAGGGCCGGTGCGCAGCTTGGCACGCAGACCCAGTTCGCCGGTATTGACGCTGTCTTCACGCGTATTGTCAAAGCGGTAGAAGTTGCCCGCGCCCGTGCTGCCATTGGTCAACGTCACGTTGCCCAGCGAATTCGCCTCATCGCTGCGGCGGAAGCCGTATGCTGCCCAACCCGTCAGCTTGTCGCTGAAATCATGTTCCGCGCGCAGGGTGCCGAACACATCGCGTTCATTGGAATACGACCACGGCTGCGCATAGTTCGAGCTGGCGTCCGGTGCGTCGGGAACGGTGGTCACCGCCGAGCCCATCGTCACGTTCGGACGCGGCCGCTTCAGCTTGTTTTCCTGCCAGCCGATATCGCCCGACAAGCGGGTATCCGCCGACCGCCAGTCGATACCCAGGGACACCAGGCTGGTGCGCGAATGTTCGTCGTCGATCCCCGTGTCGCCACTGCGTTGCGCGGCATTCAGGCGGATGCCCGTGCTGTCGTCGGGACCGAAACGGCGCGCGATGTCGGTCGACAGCTGGAACTGGCCGCCGCTGCCCACGCCGGTGGTGACCCGCGTCAGCGGCTCGTTGGGTGCGCGCTTGGGCACCAGGTTGATCACGCCGCCGATGCCGCCGCCACCGGGCGTGGCACCCGTCAGGAAAGCCGTTGCACCGCGCAGCACTTCCACGCGTTCGAACAATTCGGTGGCGATGTACTGGCGCGGCAGCAGGCTGTACAAACCGTTGTACGCCACGTCGTCCGAACTCAGGATGAAGCCGCGAATGAAGTAGGACTCTTGGAAATTGCCGAAGCCGCGCGCCACGCGCACGCCGGAATCGTTCTGCAGGACATCGCCCACGCTGCGCGCCTGCTTGTCCTGGATCAGCTCGTTCGTGTAGCTGGTGATGCTGAACGGCGTGCTCATGTTGTCTTGCGTACCCAGGATGCCCACGCGGCCGCCCGTAGCCACCTGCCCGCCCGCAAAGGGCACGGCCAAACCGCCTGCCGAGGCGTCGGCGCTGGCTTCCACCTTGATGGCTTCCATCGACACGACGGAGCCACCGGCAGCGCCGGGTTGCGCGGGGACGGGGGTGGCGGTTTGAGCGTGGACGGCGCTGATGCACGGCAGCGTTGCGGCTACGCAGGCAAGTGTTCGAATTTTCATATCGGGGTCAGGGGACGGTAAGTACGCGTTGACGCGCGGAGAAACACACAATCCCGATGGAATGACGCGCGGAAAACGGCGTATCAGCTGGCACTACCGCAAAAGCCTGGCACCAGGCCCTGACCGAGCCCGTTCACCCAGGGGTCTTGAGGTCTTAAGGCGCAAATATTATCAAATCGATAATCATTCTCACTCGTCCCCGTTTTCGCTTTTGCGCGT
Organism: Achromobacter semiaridum; assembly: GCF_053543755.1. NCBI lineage: Bacteria > Pseudomonadati > Pseudomonadota > Betaproteobacteria > Burkholderiales > Alcaligenaceae > Achromobacter > Achromobacter semiaridum. The sequence goes on from NZ_JBLVOL010000015.1 coordinate 107,053, forward strand.
CGTTGCGGTCGCGCAACACACAACCTTGATGGCGTCAGGGTCAAGTGGTGACCGGCTTGGGGCGGGTGCGACGACGTGGGGAGGTCGGCACGGTCGTGGCTGAGGTTGGGGCTGAGGTTGGGGCTGAGGTTGGGGCTGAGGTTGGGGCTGAGGTTGGGGCTGAGGTTGGGGCTGAGGTTGGGGCTGAGGTTGGGGCTGAGGTGGGGACTGCGGTCGGGGCTGCGGTCGTGGGTGTGGCAATGGCAGTGGCTGCGGGCACACCCCGCGCGGACACCCGTCCGACTGCCGGGCCGCCCACCAGCACGAAGTGCGCCGGCGCCCTGCCCGCCATCAACACCAACACGCCTTCTTCATTGCCCGCCGACGCCGACGCCGACGCCGACGCAGACGCGGACGCGGACGCGGTCAGCGCGCAGCCCGTGCCCAAGACAGCGAAGTCAGGATCGCCGCCCATCTGCTTGGGCAACGCCGGCGCGCCGGAGCGGCGGTGGCGCGCGCGCACGCCCAGCTCGCCGGACACGACATAAAGCCAGGCGTTCCAGCCGGGCGGCAACGGCACCAGCTGCGTCGCGCCCGGGCGCAGCCACCCATCCAGGACCAGCATCGACGCCGCCGTGACCAGCGGCGATTGCCAGCCACCGTGGTGGCCGGCGACCACGCGGATACGGCCTGCGTCGGTCTGGATCACCGGCATTTCCCAGCCCCGGATCAGCGTGGGCGCGGGATTGCCGGCATCGCTCGCATCGCAAGGCCCCACGACAATACGCAAGCCATTCAACCGCCATCCATCGGACCGAGCGCCGTTGGCGGGCTGGCGCACCCGAGTGGCGCCGGCATCCGCCCGCGCCCAGTGCAGGTCGCCCGCCTGCACGTCTTGCTCATCGCCGGCTGCGCCGGGGCCGAGCAGGCTGCCCCGCGTGTCCTCCAGCAGCAAGGTGGCGACGTGGCAGCCGGGGCGCGGCTCCGGCGGCCACGGGCCCGGCGCGGCCGAGGCCGTCATGTCGAAATGGTCGACCCTGATGACCGGAGAGCAGCCACGAGAAAAGTCGGTGTGGCCAAAGGCGCGCGTGGTGCAGGAATCGCCGGCCGATTCGGGCTGGCTCGCCGCGACGTTACTAAGATGAATAGTCAAAAAGGCGCTGCCTGGAGTGGGTCGCGCCAATGTGGAAAGGGGGTGGCGCCGACTGACGCAGAGCTTATGCGTTCCACCAGGCGGACAGTAGAGGCCAATTTCAGGAATATTTGTCATGCCGCACAGGACAATTCGCGCCCGCCTTCCCTTTTACGCCCCCCCCCCGCTCTATGTACCCGCACATTCATCACCTGGACGATTTGCTGCTCTTTAGCGAAGTCGTCGCCAAAGGCGGATTTTCGGCAGCGGCGCGTGTGTTGAATATGCAACGTTCCAAGCTGAGCCGGCGCGTGGCCGAACTTGAAGCGCGGCTGGGCGTGCGCCTGCTTCAGCGCAACACCCGCCGCGTGTCGTTGACGCCGATGGGCGAGCAGATTTACGTCCACGCCCAGGCGGTGGCGCGCGAGGCCCGTACCGCGTTCGACCTGGCGGCCTCTATGGGCGACACGCCCAGCGGCTTGTTGCGCATCACCGCGCCGTCGCCGCTGGCCGTGACACTGCTGGGCGAAATGGTCGCCCGCTTTTGCATCGCGCATCCCGGCGTGCGGGTGTTGCTGGACACTCGCGACGAAATCATCGACCTGGTGGGCGAAGGCTACGACCTGGCGTTTCGCGCGATGGGCGCCCCGCTGACGGATTCCCGGCTGATCGGTCGCGAGCTGGCACTGGTGCCGCTGACACTGGTAGGCGCCCCGGCATTGGCGCAGGCACGGCCGCGCCATCCCCGCGACCTGGCCGCGTTGCCGCTGCTGGCGCATGCCACGCAGGACAGCCGCCATACCTGGCGCTTCACCGGCCCGGCGGGCGAAACGGAATCACTGGAGTTCCAGCCGCGATGCCTGAGCAGCAACATGGCCACGCTGCGATCCATGGTGCGCGCCGGCCTGGGTGTGGGGCTGCTACCGCATTATCTGTGCGCCAACATGCTGGCCAGAGGCGAACTGATCGCCATCTTGCCCGGCTGGCAAGCCGCGCCGTCGCGCATCTACGCAATCATGCCGGCCCGCCGCGGCGAGCCCCTGGCATTGCGCCGGTTCTTGGAAATCGCGGCGGCTGAATTGCCGGCGTTGCTGGCGTGAGCGGGCCCGCGCGGATAGCGTGACCCCCGCCCCCGCCAAAAGGGTTGGGCCGCCCGCCGTATCAATCCAGCTTGATGTTGTTGGCCCGGATGACTTCGCCCCAACGCCGACGGTCGTCGCTTACATAAGCATCCGTCTCGGCTTGATCGCGCGGCGCCTGGATCACCAGGCCCAACGTCTGGAATCGTTCGCGAAAATCCGCTTGGCGCAGCACGTTCGCAATGGCCTGCTGCAACACAGCGGCCTCTTGCGGCGGCGTGCCCGCCGGCACCGCCACGCCGAACCAGGTCGCGGCGCGAAAATCCGGGAAGCCGCTTTCAGCAACCGTGGGCACGTCGGGCAGCACGGGCAGGCGCTCGGCCGTCGTCACCGCCAATGCCTTGATCTTGCCGTCTTTCACCAGCGGCAACGACGTGCTGATCACGTCCACCATCAGCTGCGTGTCGTTGACCATCAACGAGCTCAAGGCGGGCGCGCTGCCGTTGTAGGGAATATGCGCCACGTCCATGCCCGTGCGCGACTTCAGCAGTTCGGTGGCCAATTGCAGCGGGTTGCCGATGCCGACAGACGCGTAGTTCAGCTTGCCGGGATGCGCCTTGGCATAGCCCACGAACTGCGCCAGGGTGGCGGCCGGCACCTGCTTGTTGGCAACCACCACCAGCGGCAGTTCGGCCACTATCGACAACACGCGAAAATCGCGCTCGGCATCGTAGGAAATTTTGCGGTAAAGCGCCGGGTTCAACACCATGCTGGCATTGCTGGCCAACAACAAGGTGTAGCCGTCCGCCTGCGCGCGGGCCACCTGGGTAGCGGCAATCATGGTGTTGGCGCCTGGCTTGTTTTCAACGACAACCGGTTGCGCCAATTCGCGTGACAGGCGTTCGGCCAGCGTGCGCGACAACTGGTCTGCCGCGCCACCCGGCGTGTACGGCACCACCAGCTTTAACGGCCTGTCCGGAAACGCCGCCGCCCACACGGGTGCGGACGCCGACACGGCGCCGGCGCACAGCAGCACTGCCGCCGACGCGCGGCCTGCCCAACGGTTGATCTTCAACATGCTTGTCTCCCGAGTCTTTGGCGACTCTTATCTTGGTATGGGCCCCGCGCGCGTAAGCACACGGGGCAAGTCGATCTGCCCGCGCCTAGACCCGGCGTGCGTGGCCTTCCCAGAACTCGGCGCGCAGGCGGCGCTTGGCGATCTTGCCGTTGTCGTCGCGCGGCAACGCGGGGCGCAACAGCAGCTGGCGCGGCACTTTGTAGCGGGCGATGCGGGTGTCCAACCAACGCATCACATCCTGCACGTCCACATCGGCATCGGGCGCGGGTTGAATCAGGCCGAGCAGGCGTTCGCCAAATTCCGCGTCGGGCACGCCGAAAACGGCGCAATCGGCCACGCCGGGATACTGCGTCAGGTGGTGTTCAATTTCAGCGGGGTAGATATTCACGCCGCCCGATATCACCATGTCCGACTCGCGGTCGCACACGAACAGGTAGCCGTCCGCGTCCACATAGCCAAGGTCACCCAGACCGATCAGCCCGTCGCGTTCAATCGTTTGTCTCGCCTCGGGGTGGTTGCGGTACGTGAAGTCGGCATAGGCGGGCTGGCGGACATGGATATGGCCGATTTGGCCCGGCGCGCACGGGCTGCCATCGTCGGCATAGATGCGTACCTGCGCGGCGCCAATGGGGCGCCCCGCGCTGCCCGGCCGCGCCAACGCTTCGTGCGAATCGATCACGGTCACCATGCCGGCTTCGCTGGACGCGTAGGTTTCATGGACGACGGGGCCAAGCCAGTCAATCATGGCGCGCTTCAGATCCGGCGCGCACGGCGCCCCGGTCGAGGCCACGAAGCGCAACGACGACAGGTCAAAAGAGGCCCGCGTTTGCGCGTCCAGCTTTAGCAGGCGCACGTACATGATCGGCACGAGATACACGGTGTCGATGCGGTGCTGCTGGATCTGGCGCAGCACGTCGACGGGATCGAACCGGGGCATCAGCACCAGCGTGTCGCACACCCGCAAGGCCACCTGCGCGAACACGCTGGGCGCGCTGTGGTAGATGGGCGCGGGCAACAATGCGCGGCAGCCGGGCCGCAAGCCATACGCCTGCTCCACCACGGATTCGACGGCGGCCAGATGGTCGGCCAGGCGGTCCATCGGAAATGGCTGGCGCACCACGCCCTTGGGCCGGCCCGTCGTGCCGGACGTGTAGGCCATGTGCCCACGCGGCGCCACCAAGGGGCCGTCGTAACGCGGCTGTGCATCACGCCAGGCGTCGTAGTCGGCAGGGTCGCCGCTGTTGTCCGCGACGGGTCCGTGCGCCGCCGCTGTGGGCCCGGTCACACGCAACACGGGCAGGCCGGCGGGAAGCGCGCCCTGCGCCTGCCGCCACAGGTCGTCGTCCGCGATCAGCAGCCTGGCGCCGCTGTCGGTCACCAGAAAGGCAACCTCGTCGGCGGTGTAGTGCCAATTGATGGGGCAGTAATAACAACCCAGGCGCTTGCAAGCCTGGATGATTTCCAGATACGCCATGCCGTTGCGCAGCAGCACCGCGATGACGTCGCCTTCGCGCACGCCCATCGCGGCCAGGCCGGCGGCCACCTGCTCGCCTCGGCCGACCAGCACATCACGCGTCAGGCTGACATTGCCGGCGATGATGTGGCCGCTCATGCCGGCTTCCCGGCGCGTTGCGCCTTGTCTTGGGCGGTGCGGGCCTCGATGGCGGCGCGGGCGGCGGCCCAGTCCTCGTCGGACCAATCGAAGTACTGCTTGAAATACGCGCCGTTGGCCAGGTAGTCGCCCCCGTCCAGCGCAATGGTCTGTCCGTTGACCCAGTCGTTGTCCGGCGCCAGCAGATAAGCCGCGAGCTCGCCGATGTCGTGTCCCGTGCCCAGCCGCCGCATGGGGTTCTGCTGAGTCAGCACGTCCTGGCCGTCGCCGTTGGGACGCAGCCGCGCGGTCGCGCCCTCGGTCGGAATCACGCCCGGCGCAATCGCATTCAAGCGGATGCCGTGGCGGCCCCACTCGACGGCCAGGGATTTGGTCATGGCGTCGATGCCGGCCTTGGACATGGCCGACGGCACGACAAACGGCGACCCCGTCCATACCCACGTCACCACAATCGACAGCACCGCGCCCGGCATGCCGGAAGCGATCCAGCGCTTGCCCACCGCTTGCGTCATGTAGAAGGTGCCATGAAAAACCGTGTCGGCGATGGCGTTGAACCCCCGCGCCGACAGCTTTTCGGTAGGGCTGATGAAGTTGCCGGCGGCGTTATTGACCAGGCCGTCCAGGCCGCCGTGCGTGTCCCATATGCCCTGCACCATGGCATCAACCGCGTCGGCATCGCGAATATCGACAGCGTGCGCGTAGACCTGCGCGCCGTGCCGGGCTCGCAGCCCGGCTGCGGCTTCTTGGACCACGGACAGGCGGCGGCCGCACACGTGCACCGTGGCGCCCAGCGCCGCCAACCGTTCGGCCATGGCAAGCCCCAAGCCCGTGCCACCCCCTGTAATAAGGACGCGCTGCCCCTGGAACAGATCGCCGCGAAACATGCTTTGGGCCATGGTTTGTCTCCTTGTCGTGACTGCAATGCGCAATGGCGACCAGATTATCAACGCGTCGATACCGCGACAATCCTTCGGTCTGAGTAAACTCTGTTTCCTAACAGGCAACAATGACCCCTTCCCCATGGCCGCCCTGCCCGCGCTAGACCTGAACCTGATCCAGCTGTTCGTGACCATCGTGGAAGCCGGCACGCTAAGCGAGGCCGCCCTGCGCCAGGGCGTGACGCGGTCCCATGTCAGCCGCAACCTGCAAAAGCTGGAACGCACGTTTGGCGCGCAACTGATCCGGCGCACCACGCGCCGGCTTGAACTGACGCAGCAAGGCACGGTGCTTTACGAGCATGGGGCGCGCATGGCGCGCGAGGTGGAATCGGCGCGGCACGCGCTTCAGAAACTGGGCGCCGAACCCACCGGCCATGTCCGCCTGTCTCTGCCCACGGGGCTTGGCGAACTGGACGCGCTGCGCCCGTTGCTGGTGCGTTTTGCGCTGGAGCATCCCAGTCTTAGCCTGCGGGTGCTGTTCTCGAACCGCGTCAGCGACCTGATCTCGTCCGAGATAGATGTGGCGCTGCGTGTAATTTCGCAGCCGCCGCAAGACTATGTCGCGCGCGAATTGGGCGACGTGAAATGGCACCTGTGCGCCGCGCCCGGGTATTTGCAGCGCGTGGGCGCGCCGTCCCACCCGCGCGACCTGGGCCGGCTGGACTTCCTGTGCCCGCCCGGGGCCAAGCCGCGGACCACGCTGCGCTTGACCGGCCGCCGCGGCCAGACGCACGAAATCAAGCTGGCGCCACGGCTGCAATCCGAGTATTTCCCTTTTTTGGCCCAGGCCGCGCGCGACGGCGCGGGCGTTGCCCTGCTGCCCGCCTATATCGTCCAACCCGACCTGGAAGCAAACCGGCTGCGCGAGGTGCTGCCGGCCTACCGGGCACAGGGGCCGGGCGACAAGCTGTTCATCCTGACGTCACCCACGCCCTACCCGTCCACCGCGCAGCGCGCGTTGGTGGACTTTTTGAAGCGTGAACTGGAGCCTTTGCTGCGCGGCTTTCTGGCTTGATGGCGGGGCCCGTCGGGCTCGGGGGCGGCGTCCGTAGGAAAGCCCTGCTACAAGCTTGGGGTCTTGCGGGCTTGGGCCATGTCCGCCAAAGTAGGGGTTTTGCAAAGCCATATGTCTTGTGCGGACGGGTCGGAACTTTGACGTGCCGCCCAAGTCTTATATAAGATATAAGACATACGGTCGGGCGCGGGCTTGTGTCCCCTACAATGACAAACGCGCAAAAACGCCAGAAAATGCCGCCTGCGCTTGGGTAAAAAGCCGGGCAAAACCACGGAGTCCATCATGCCGCACAACACTCTAGACACCCTCAAGAATTTCAAGATCGGCAATAAATCCTGTCAGTACTATTCGCTGCCGGCGCTGGGCAAGTCGCTTGGCATCGATGTGCAGCGGCTCCCGGTATCGATCCGCATCGTTCTGGAGTCCGTGCTGCGCAACTGCGACGGCAAGAAGGTCACCGAAGAACACGTCAAGCAGCTTGCCAACTGGCAGGCCAACGCCCGCCGCGAAGATGAAATCCCGTTCGTGGTTGCCCGCGTGGTGTTGCAGGACTTCACCGGCGTGCCGCTGCTGGCCGATATCGCGGCCATGCGTTCCGTGGCCGACAAGATGGGCAAGAGCCCCAAGAGCATCGAACCGTTGGTGCCGGTCGACCTGGTTGTCGACCACTCGGTCATGATCGACTACTTCGGCACCAAGAATGCGCTGGACCTGAACATGAAGCTGGAGTTCAAGCGCAACCAAGAGCGCTACCAGTTCATGAAGTGGGGCATGCAGGCGTTCGACACGTTCGGCGTCGTGCCCCCGGGCTTTGGCATCGTCCACCAGGTCAACCTGGAATACCTGGCGCGCGGCGTGCACCAGGACAAGAAAAACAACGTCTATTACCCCGATTCGCTGGTGGGCACGGATAGCCACACCACGATGATCAACGGCATCGGCGTGGTGGGCTGGGGCGTGGGTGGTATCGAAGCCGAAGCCGGCATGCTGGGCCAGCCCGTGTACTTCCTGACGCCCGACGTGGTCGGCGTTGAACTCAAGGGCCAGCTGCGCGGCGGCGTCACCGCCACCGACCTGGTGCTGACCATCACCGAAATGCTGCGCCGTGAAAAAGTGGTGGGCAAGTTCGTTGAATTCTGCGGCGAAGGCACCGCCAGCCTGACCGTGGCCGAACGCGCCACCATCGGCAACATGGCGCCGGAATACGGCGCAACCATGGGCTTCTTCCCGGTTGACGAACGCACCATCGATTATTTCCGTGGCACCGGCCGCACCGAAGACGAAATCGCCGCCTTCGAAGCCTACTTCAAGGCCCAGAAGATGTTCGGCATCCCCGCCGCCCAGGACATCAACTTCACCAAGCTGCTGACCCTGGACCTGTCCACCGTCGCGCCGTCCCTGGCCGGCCCCAAGCGCCCGCAAGACCGCATCGAAATCGGCAACGTCAAGAACACCTTCATTGACCTGTTCTCCAAGCCGGTTGCCGAAAACGGCTTCAACCAACCCGCCGAAAAGCTGAACCAGACATTCACCACCAGCGCCGGCACCAAGATCAAGAACGGCGACATCCTGATTGCCGCCATCACGTCGTGCACCAACACGTCGAACCCCAACGTGCTGCTGGCCGCCGGCCTGTTGGCCAAGAAGGCGGTGGAAGCCGGCCTGAAGGTGCCCAAGCACATCAAGACGTCGCTGGCCCCCGGATCGCGCGTGGTCACCGATTACCTGACCAAGACGGGCCTGTTGCCCTATCTGGAAAAGCTGGGCTTTGACGTGGCCGCCTACGGCTGCACCACCTGCATCGGCAACGCGGGCGACCTGACTCCGGACCTGAACGAAGCCATCACCGGCAACGACCTGGTCTGCTCGGCGGTGCTGTCCGGCAACCGCAACTTCGAAGCCCGCATCCACCCGAACATCAAGGCGAACTTCCTGGCCTCGCCCCCGCTGGTTGTGGCGTACGCGCTGGCCGGCACGGTCACGCGCGACCTGATGACCGAGCCGGTGGGCCGTGGCAAGAACGGCGACGTCTGGCTGGGCGATATCTGGCCCACGTCCGAGGAAGTCGAAGCGCTGATGAAGCATGCGCTGGACCCGAAGGTGTTCGAGGCCAACTACGGCCAGGTCAAGAGCAACCCGGGCAAGCTGTGGGAGAACATCAAGGGCGTCGCCGGCGATACCTACAACTGGCCTGACTCCACGTACATCGCGGAACCGCCCTTCTTTGAAGGCTTCGACATGACGCCGGCCGCGATGCCCACCGTCAAGGGCGCGCGTGCTCTGGGCGTGTTCGGTGATTCCGTAACCACCGACCACATCTCGCCCGCCGGCTCTATCAAGGAATCGTCGCCGGCAGGCAAATGGCTGAAGGAAAACGGCGTGATGAAGGCCGATTTCAACAGCTACGGCTCGCGTCGCGGCAACCACGAAATCATGATGCGCGGCACCTTTGCCAACGTGCGCATCAAGAACCTGATGATTCCGTCGTTGCCCGACGGCAGCCGCTTCGAAGGCGGCGAGACCCTGTTCCAGCCCACGGGCGAACAGATGTCCATCTACGACGCGGCCATGAAGTACGTGGCCCAGGGCACCCCCACCGTTGTGTTCGGCGGCGAGGAATACGGCACCGGCTCGTCACGCGACTGGGCGGCCAAGGGCACGCAACTGCTGGGTGTGAAGGCCGTGATCACCCGCAGCTTCGAACGTATCCACCGCAGCAACCTGGTGGGCATGGGCGTGCTGCCGCTGCAATTCAAGGGCGCGGACAGCGTGCAGTCGCTGGGCATCACCGGCGAAGAAACGTACGACATTTCGGGCCTGGAAAATGGCATCAAGCCGATGCAGGACGTGACGCTGACGATCACCCGCAAGGATGGTTCGAAGCAGGACGTGACGGTGCTGCTGCGCATCGACACGCCAATCGAAGTGGACTACTACCTGCACGGCGGCATCCTGCCCTTCGTGCTGCGCCAGCTGCTGGCTGCCTGACGCGCGACGCGCCCGCAGTCGGGGCGCGATGCAAAAAGCCCCGGAACCTTGGCGGTTCCGGGGCTTTTTTATGGTCTTGGGCCGTGGCTATGGATCTGGGCCGTGTATCCGGGCTGTGTACCAGGGCTACGCACCCGCGCCTTCTATCCCCCGCCCCGCCGCCTCAATCGTCGAACTGATACGCGTCCATCGCCAACGCCCCATACGAAATTTCGTCGTTCAGGCGGGTGGCGCGGGCGTCGTCGCCGCCCGCCCCCAGCGCTACGTACAACGGCATCAAATGATCGTCGTGCGGATGCGCCTGCAATGCACCGGGCGCCCGCGCCTGCCAGTCCAGCAGCGCCGGCACGTTGTGCTCGGCCAGGTTACGCGCATACCACGCCTGGAACGCGGGGACGTACGCCACGGGCGCCGCGCTTTGCGGCATGCGGACATCGCGCAGATTGTGCGTCAGCGAGCCCGACCCGATGATCAGGATGCCCTCGTCACGCAGCGGCGCCAGCGCGCGGCCCAACGCCAGTTGGCCGGCGGCGTCGCGCCCCATGTCCAGCGACAGCTGCACCACCGGCACATCGACATCGGGATACAGGTAGCGCAGCGGCACCCACGCGCCGTGGTCCAGCGGACGGCGCGGGTCGCGCTCCGCGGAGATACCCGACTCGGCCAGCACCGCCTGAACACGATCGGCCAATTCGGGCGAGCCCGGGGCCGCGTATTGCAGCGCATACAGTTCAGGCGGAAAGCCGCCAAAGTCGTGCCACGCCACTTGCCGATCACGCGTGGACAGCGCCAGCCCTTCGCCCATCCAGTGGGGCGATACGACGAGGATGCCGCGCGGCTTGCGGCCTTGCGCGTGGCTCCATGCCGTCAGCACGGGGCCGGTGCGGCCGGGTTCAACGGCCAGCATCGGCGAGCCGTGGGAAACAAAAAGCGTAGGCCAACGCATGGCGCAGCCTCCTGTATAGAAATTCGACAAGGGATTGTCGAACTTTCGCGATCAGCAATAAACCCCCGTCGCGGGGATGCTCTGTTGCCAATGCGGCATCAATGGCGGGCGGTGCATCGCGCAGCGTGCCGCGCGGGCCTCTGAAGCCGGAAACCAATGCGACAACGCCGCGATGGGCGGCGAGCGGTAAACTACGTCGTTACACACTTACTGGACGTCCCTCGAAGTTATGGCCCGAACCCGCAGCCAATCCGCTCCCCGCATGACCCGCGACGCCACCCGTTTGGTGGCGCTGGCCCAATCGCTTAACCGCTCGGGCAGCCGCGTTGAAGACGTGTTTTGGGAGAACCAGCTTGGCGAAGCGATTCCCAAGCTGCTCAAGGCCGGGCAGGACGCCCCGCTGGAAGCGGCCCTGGACCACCTGGCGCAAAGCGATATCGGCGCCTACGAAGTCTTGATCGAGCAAGCCGAAACGCTGTCCGAATCGATGAAGATCGAGAAAAACGGCGTGGTATACGACGTATTGCTGATCGTTGCACCGATCGTGGCCTGGACGCGCTACGCCATCCCCACCGGCCCCGTTTCCGCCAGCGCCCAGCAGGCGCTGCTGGCCCAGTTGCATGGCCACGTGCTGTCCAGCCAGGCGCGCACCGCGCTGATGCCGGTGCTGGTCAGCGTGGACCAGATGCCGCGCACGTTCGGCGAAACCTGGCAGTGGCTGCAACGCCTGGGCTCGCAAGCCCTGGGCGCTGAAACCACCAAGCCCACGCTCAACACCGAGATCGAAACCGCCAACATGCTGGCCGACACGCGCTACATCATCGGCGCGGTGGCGGTGCCCGAAAACGCACCGATCTTCCGTTGGCAGGAAAGCCTGGGCGACGCCGACGCCACGCGCGACGCGTGCCAGCAACAGTGGGCCGCCCAGGCGCAACCCACGCTGGCCGCCCTGATGCCGGGCTGCGGCTTCGAAGCCCTGCTGCCCGACGCCTACTACGTCAGCAACCGCGAGGCCGACCGCCGCGTGCGTCCCTTGTCGCTACGCGCGGCCGTCAGTTGGCTGGAAGGCGCGGTCAACCTGGAAGCCTCGCAATTGCGCGCGGTCGTGGCCGGCTGTGGCGAAAACCGCATCGACGAATACCGCATCAGCTTCACGGCGCGCAGCAGCAACGACGTCTACTACGGCTGCGTGTGGCCTTTGTATGGCCGAGAGGAAGAGCTGCCGTCCGACGAAGGCCAACCCGACGTGGTCGATGAAATCGCCGCCTTGCTCAAGGAATACGGCGTGACGGAACTGCGCCGCATCCCCGGCGTGCTGCCGGCGGAATACTGCGAAGACTGCGGCGCGCCCTACTTCCCCAACCCCTTGGGCGAACTGGTGCACGCCGAACTGCCCGAGGACGCCGAAGCCGCGCCGGCCAAGTTCCACTAGTTTCACCAGGCCGCCATGCAAGCAGACATCTTTTGCCGGGTCGTCGATAACTATGGCGACATCGGCGTCTGCTGGCGGCTGGCCCGCCGGCTGGCCGCCGGCCGTGGCTGGGAGGTACGCCTGTGGGTGGACGACCTGGCCAGCTTTGCCCGCATTCAGCCGGGCATCTTCCCCGACGCCCCGCGCCAGGAGCTGGCCGGCGTGGACATCGTCCACTGGTCCGACACGCCCGACCTGGCCCTGACCGCCCGCGACGTGGTCATCGAAGCCTTTGCCTGCGACCCGCCCGAGGCGTTTCTGCACAGCATGCAACGCGTGCATCCCGCGTGGATCAACCTGGAATATCTAAGCGCCGAAGCCTGGGTGGAAAGCTGCCACGGCCTGCCCTCGCAGCGGCCGGACGGGCTGGTCAAACACTTTTTCTTTCCCGGGTTCACCGCAGCCACGGGCGGCCTGTTGCGCGAACCGGGCTTAAGCGCCGAACGTGACGCGCTGCAAGCGTCTATCGACCAGCAAAACGGGTTTTTGCGGTCGCTGCGGGTGGACGACGCCGTGCTGGCGCGCCGCCGCGATGGCGCCCGTACGGTATCGCTGTTCTGTTATCCCACGGCGCCCACCGGCGATTTGGTCCGCGCCCTGGCGGCGGATTCCTGGCCCAGCGTGCTGCTGGCTCCCGAAGGCGTGGCGCCGGGCCTGGAAGCCGCCTGCCGGGTGCCCGGCGCCCCGCTACTGGCCCGACTGCCCTTCGTGGCCCAACCCGACTTTGACCGCGTGCTGTGGCTGTCGGACCTGAATTTCGTGCGCGGCGAAGACTCGTTCGTCCGCGCCGCCTGGGCCGCGCGTCCCTTGGTGTGGCAAATCTATCCCCAGGACCAGAACGTGCACCTGGAAAAGCTGCAAGCCTGGCTAGCCCGCTATCCGGCCCCCGATTGTGCGCAGGGCCTGATCCGCGCCTGGAACCAGCCAGAGACTGGGCAAACTCAGGCCGCAATGACGGCGGCGCTGGTGCGGGACGCCTGGGCGGCATGGCAGGACGCCGCCCGCACCTGGGACGCAAGCCAGGCCGCGCTGCCGGATCTGGCCGAAAATCTGGCCGACTTTTGCGCAGACTTGGCCAAGAAACGTTAGAATAGAGAGTTTTCTGAGTCGCCCTGGATTTGTCGGGCCTCAACTATGACGCCTCCCGGGGTGTGCACGAAGCCGCAAGCCATGCGGCTTTTTGCAAGCACGGCGAGTGCACCTACCCCCCGGAGTTTTATCGATGAAAACCGCTCAGGAATTGCGAGTCGGCAACGTGGTCATGGTCGGCAAGGATCCCCTCGTGGTCCAAAAAGCCGAATACAACAAGTCTGGCCGTAACGCTGCTGTTGTGAAGCTGAAGTTCAAGAACCTGCTGACCGCCTCGGCCAGCGAATCGGTCTACAAGGCCGACGAAAAGTTCGAAGTTGTGCAACTGGATCGCAAGGAGTGCACGTACTCCTACTTCGGCGACCCGATGTACGTCTTCATGGACGAAGAGTACAACCAGTACGAAATCGAAGCGGAAAGCATGGGCGACGCCCTGAACTACCTGGAAGAAGCGATGCCCGTGGAAGTGGTCTTCTACGACGGCCGCGCCATCTCGGTTGAACTGCCCACCACGATCGTTCGCGAAATCACCTACACCGAACCCGCCGTGCGTGGCGATACCTCCGGCAAGGTCACCAAGCCGGCCAAGATCAACACCGGTTACGAACTGAACGTGCCGCTGTTCTGCGCCATCGGCGACAAGATCGAAATCGACACCCGCACGAACGAATACCGCAGCCGCGTTCAGTAATCTGAATCGGCAGCAGGTACGAAAAAGCCAGGCCCGCAATTCGCGGGCCTGGCTTTTTTTGTTGACACCCACCGGGGTTATTGCAGGCGCTCGTCGTCAAGAAAATCCGGCACGGCCATGATTTCGATGCCGTCTTCGACCAGCGCGGCGCGCTCTTCGGGCGTGGCCGTGCCGCGTATCGGGCGCTCGTCCGCGTCGCCCTCGTGGATGCGGCGCGCCTCTTCGGCAAAGCGCGGGCCAACGTTTTCAGTGTTGCGCAGCAAGGCGCGCACCTGTTTCATCACGATGGCCTGCACCGCGGCCATTTTTTCGGCGTCCGAGGCGCCGGCGGGCATCGCGGACGGACTGGCCGGCGCGTGCAGATGCGACACGTTCAGGCGCGGCGCCGACAAACGCTTGGTGATGCTGGCGGACCCGCAAACAGGGCACGTAACCAGGCCACGCGCCTGTTGCGCGTCGTAATCTTCGTGCGAACCGAACCAGCCTTCGAATACGTGGCTGTGTTCGCACTGGAGGTCAAAAACTTTGAGAGCCATGGTTGCCATATGGGGGTCTGCGGCAAGAATACAAGTATCCGGCCGGCCGCCCCACTATCCCCTGAAACGCGCGGGGGCATTATCCCCGGGCCAAGAAAAACGGGCCCGTGGGCCCGTCTTGGCAAGAGACCTTGCTTACTTGCCCCGCTTGGCGCCGGGGCCCGCGTCAATCTGGGCTTGCTGGGCCTGAAGCGCATCGATCTGGCGCTGCAAATCACGCAGTTGCTGGCGCACGTCCTTTTGCTGGTCGGCCAGCGCCGTGGCTTCCTGGCGCGACTGTTCCTGGCGCGCCGCCACTTGCTGTTCCTGCTGCATGCGCAGCGTGCGGTCGGCTTGCAGCGTGCTGAGTTGCTCATTACGGCTGGCCAGCAGCTTTTCGGCATGCGCGTATTCGGCTTGCAGCTTGATGCGCTTGATGTCCACTTCAGCCAGGTCCGCCGATTGTGCGGCGAACGCGCGGTAGGTGGATTCAGCCTGTTTTTCAGACAACGTCTTCAGGACGCGCCAAAAGTCCTTCTGCTGGAACAGGGCCACGTAATAGGTCAGGTCGTCGGGCTTGAACAGCAGGCTGGCGCCGTACGTGCCGTTGTAGGCCGTGCGCAGCTCGGACACCTGGCGCGCCTGGATCAGGCCTTGCAGTTCGGCCACCGTGGACGCAGGCCGGGCGGGCGCAGCGGGCGGGGCCACGGGCGGGGTTACCGGGGCGTCCGCCGCCTTGGTATCTTCGACCTGCTTAACCGTGGGCCGTGGCGCTTCGGATTGAGCGCTGGCGCACGCCGCCAGGCCGGACAACGCCGTGCCTAACAGCGCCATGCGTGTGGCGGCACGGATAAATTGGACGTTCATGCCTTCCCCAAAAAAATCGTTGCGGAACTATAGCAATTTATTTCGCTCACGGTTAATCCGCTTACATAGGCCGCGGGCGATTTGTCGCCCCCTAGGGGCTTCCCCAATTGCAGGATCAGGAGGCCTCCACGACGCCTTCCGCCGTTTCGCCCTGCCCGCCTCCCAGATGCAGCTTGCGCATTTTTTCCCATAGCACTTTGCGGCTGATACCCAGCGTGTTCGCCGTGTCTTGCCGACGCCAGCCGTTGACGTCCAGCGCCGCCAGGATGCGGGCACGTTCGGCGCGCTCGGCGTCGGTGAATACCGGTGGCTCGCACAGCGTGCTGCCGGCGCGCAGGGGTTCGGCGATCTGGTCAAAGATGCGCGCAATGCGCGATTCATCCCAGGCGCCGAACTGCCGGCGCATGATGGCCACGCGTTCGGCCACATTGGACAGTTCGCGCACGTTGCCGGCGTAGCGCGTGCGCGCCACACGGTCCAACAGCCATTCCGGGGGCTCGCCCTCGCAGCCCAGCCGACCCAGCAGCGCGCGGAATATGGCGATTTTTTCTTCGCCGCCCCGCTGTTCAAGATTCGGAATTCGCAGTTCGATCACGGCCAGCCGGTAATAGAGGTCGGCCCGGAATTCGTCTTGCCCCACCAGCACACGCAGGTCTTTGTTGGTTGCCGCGACCAGGCGGAAATCCACCGGAATTTCCACGCTGGAACCCAGCCGGGTCACCGCGCTTTGCTCCAGCACGCGCAGCAGTTTCACCTGTTGGTATAGCGGCAGGTCGCCGATTTCATCCAGGAACAGCGTGCCGCCGTTGGCTTGTTCGAAATAGCCTTTGTGGGCGCCCACGGCGCCCGTGAAGGCGCCCTTGGCATGTCCAAAGAAATGCGCCTCGAACAAGCCTTCCGGGATGGCGCCGCAGTTGACCGCCACGAAGGGGCCGTCGGACCAGGCCGCGCGGTCATGCAGCAGGCGCGCGATGCGTTCCTTGCCGACGCCGGTTTCGCCGTGAATCAAGGCATTGCTGCGGCAATCGGCAAACATCTCGGCTTCGGCCAGCAGCGCGCGCATGGGGTCGGACACCGCAATCAGGGGCTGCTCGCGCTTGGGCGCCGACCGGCTGAACTGCTCCAGCGTGCCCAGCAATTCATACAGCAGCTTGCGCAGGTCGGCCGTGGTGAATGACAGCGGCAAGGTGTAGGAATATTCGGGCGGGTAATAGCGGGGATCGCGTCCGCGCGCTTCGGCGGACACCCAGATCACCGGCATGGCCTGCGCCGACAGCCAGTCATAGCCGCTGAATCGGTTGTCGCCCATGACCGACACCGACACCAGCGCGACGGCCGGGCGGCCCGGGTCGCGCGGCGGCGGGAAGGCGGTGCCCGCGTCCGCGCGCACCAGCGTCACGTCCATGCCCGCCAGGCAGCGCTCGGCGCGGCTGGCGATGTCGGACGTGCCTTCCCAGACGTAAAGATCGAACTCATCGCGGGCGAATTTCTGAGTCATGGCAGCAACCCTGCCGACAAGGATTTAGCAGCGATCAAAGGCATCTTCATCAGTACACCAGGCGGGGCTGCCCGCAATCGACGGACAGCAGCGAAACATCGGTCTGGCCCACGCTGACACCCAGCAAGTCCAGCAGCTGTTGCAGCGCGGCTGACAAGGGGGTCAGCGCCGGCTGCAAGAGGTTCACCACGATGGACAGCACGCCGCCCACCTGCGAACTTCCACTAAGCGCCTGCGCGGCCACCGAATTGATCCGGCACGTGCGGATGGCGCTGGGGGTGAGCCCCAGCGCGCACACCACGTCATTAAGGGGCGCCACCAGCAACGAGGTCAGCAGGTTGCCAACCAGTTGCAGCGTGCCGCCCAGCACGCCCGTCAGCCCGCCCGTGGTCAGCCGGGTGCTTAGCTGGTTGAGCGCGGTGGAGGACCACTGCATGTCGTTGTAGACCTGCGTAATCGACTTGCCCGCGCTGCTGCCGCCCCCGCCGACCAGGCTGGTGGCCAGCGCCGTGCGGTCCGCGGCGGACAAGGGCGTTCCCGTGCTGTACAGGTCGCCCAGAATGCCGCCGATGACGGCGTCGGACAGGTTCGAGGCCAGTGCACCCAGGTTCACCGACGTGGCGGTGACCGTTTGCGTGGAGGGCGTGCCGGGCGGCTCGGTCAGCGTTACCGACACCGGCGCGGCGGAATTGAAGACGGGCAAGGTCACCTTGGCCGTCAACGGCAGGATGCCCAGCACGTTCAACACTTGATGGCGTTGGATGGCCGCAAACGCGCCGGGCTGGCAGCTGTTGGTCAGTGATACGAAATTGGCGGCGTTCTGGTCGGTGCTGGACGTCATGCCCGGGAAACGCCCCAGGCAGATATTCGCCAGCGACGAGGTCACCGCGATGGTGGCCTGATGCTGGGTCAGCGGTGCCTGGCACAGGTTGGTCAGCGTACCGGTGGACTGTGCCACATCGATGATGATGGGCAGGTCGACGCGAGTGCCCAGCGTGTTCGCCAGCAGCGGTCCCACCAGCGGAATGTTGCTGGTGCTGACGCGCAGGTAAACGCGGATGCCCGCGCTGGTGGCCTGCGTGCCGATACCGCCAACGGCCAGGGTGGGCGGCTCGACCACGCGCACCCGGGCGTCCACGCCCAACAGCGGCACGCTCAAGCCCAGGTTGATCAGGTTTTGGCCGTTGGCCACGACCAGCGCGGTTTCCAGCACGTTCAGCGCGTTGACGTTCGCCGACAGCGCGCCGGTCGCGTCCCCGCCCACCACCGACAGGTTCAACACGCCGCCATTGCCGAACAGTTTCACCGGCAGGTTCAGCGGCATCACCGCCAGCACCGTGTTGATGGCGTTGCTGACCAGGCCCACATTGGCGCCCGCCGTGCCGCTTTGGTTGACCACGGTAAGGGTGGCTTGCAGCAATTGGCCCAGCGTCAGGTTGTTGACGGCCGCCAATTCAGCCGGCGTGCCCACGCCCGTGGCCACGGACAGCGGCAGGCCCAGCGCCTTGAGCAAGCCCGCGGGCGTGATGTTGACGCTGGCCAGCCCGGCCGCATCCAACACATCCAGCTGCGCGGGCGTGGCGCCTACCGTCGACAACAGTTGCGACAGCAGGCCGCCGCGTTGCAGGCGCAACAGGCGCGAACCCACCATGAAGGCGGCAACGGGCTGGGTATTGGTCGCCACCGCATTCACCGAGACGGTGGTGCTCAAGCCCAAGGTGCCGAACAGGCTGGCCAGTTCCTTGCGGATAGTCAGGCGCACCGCGTTCAGCGCCTGTCCGCCGGCCGGGTCGAAAACATGCATGCCCGAGGCGTCGGCACGCGTGGAATCCCACAGCTTGCACTGCACCGTGATGTCGGCGGCCGTGAAGGTGTCGAAGATGTTAGGCACGTTCGCCAACGCCGATGCCTTGCCGGCCGAGGTGGCGCGCGTGCAGTCGGCCGCCGAACCCATGCCCAGCACCTGCACCGCCGTCAGGGCGGCCAGGTCCGCCGCCTTCTGAATCTCGCGCTTCATGTAGTAGCCATAGCCCAGCTGCGCCACGCCCAGCATCGCCACGCCGACCAGCACCGCGAACACCACGGCCACGGCCATGCTGCCGCGCTGGCGCGCCAGGGACACACGACAAAAGGGTTGGGCTGGGGCTGGCATGATCGGGCAATCCTGAAGTCGCCATCAGCTGGCAACGAAGTGGGCGCGGGTCAGTTGGTGTTCTTGGTTTCGACGCGCTTCTGGAAATAATCCGGGATGGGGTGCGAGAAACTTTCCAGATATCGATTCCATGCGGCCGTGGATACCGGCCCCAACACGGGCAAGGCATTGCCGGCGCGGCGGCCATCGGCCTGCGCGGCCAGCAGGCCACGGGTGACGTCGCCAAACGCTTCCTCGGGCGCCGCCGTCTGCGCTGCCTGGGCGCTGGAAGCGCCTTGGGTAGTGGATGTCGCCTGGGCCGTCGGCGCCGTGCCCGGCTGCGGCATGGGGCTTTGCACCTGCTGCACCACGGGGCGAGCCGGCAGCTGCGCTTGCGGCAAGGGCTGCGCCGGCGCAGTGGCCGCTGCGCCACCCGACATGCCACCGGTCAAGGGCACGTTCGACTGCGCCACAGACGACATGGGCGCCAGCACGGCCAGCACTGCCGCCAGTGCGATGGTCAGTGCGCAAGGCAATCCAGCAGCCGAGGCAGCGGGCAATGCAGCAGGCAAGGCAAGCGCCGATGTGCATGCCCCTGCCGAGGGCACAGCGCGGGATGCGAAATAGCGGGTCGTGGACATGGATATCGTTCCTGATTCGGGTTAGCGCACGATGGGCCCATTGCCCAGGCCATCCATCAACGGGCTCATCACCGGCAGGACAATGCCGCCGCTGGACACGCGAGTCGTGGACGCATCGGCCGCCACGGGCACCGCGGCGGATGCGGACGTGGACGTCGACGTGGAAGTGGATGTGGACGTGGGCATGGACGTGGCTGTGGGCATCGGCGGCCGCTGCACGCGGATGTCGGAGGCCATGCGCAGCACCTGTCCGCGCGCTTCCTCGCTGAGCCTGGCCTGGTCCATCAGGCGTTGCGCGCGCGCGGGCTCGCCTTCCACCAGCAACAGCACCGCCAGATTGGCAAGCACCTTGCCGTTGTCCGGCGCCAGTTCAGCGGCCTGCCCCAAGGGCACGCGCGCCCCCGCCGGGTCGCCGGCACGCAGCCGTGCATAACCCAGGTCGCCCAGAATGCGCGCGTCCATCGGCGACAGCTTGGCGGCGCGCGCAAAGTCGTCGGCGGCTTGATCGAACTGGCCGCGCGACCCGGCGATCAAGCCCAACCCGTGCCAGCCATCGGCCGCCTGATCGGTGGACAGCAACGCGCGATACGCTTGCTCGCTCATGGCCGTCTGCCCCGTCTGGCGCAAGGCCTCTGCGCGCAGCACCGCCACCCGCGCGTCGTTGCCGAACTTCTGCTGATACGCGTCGATATACGCCAACGACGCGAAATAGCGCTCTTGGCGCTGCGCCTCGACAATCAGCGACACCATCATCTCGGGCTCTTTGGGACGCCGCTTGGCGTCCGCGTCTTCTTCCTTCTGCCGCGCCAGCGCCTGTTCCTGCTGTTGCTGCTGGATCAACTGCCACGCCGATTCCGCGTTATTGGTCTTGCATCCCGTCAAGCCGGCGCCGGCCGCCAAGGCCGCCGCCACCAGGGTCCACCGCAAGGCGCCCCCACCCTTCTTGATCACGTCCGCCATTACATGCCCCCCATGCGTGACATGCCACGCAATACCGCGATAAACCCCGCGCCGCCCGTCACGATCAACAGGGCGGGCAACAACGTCACGATCATCACTCCAGTCATCTTCACGGTGGTCTTGCCGACCTTCTCCTTCAATTCCAGCCGGCGCTTGTCGCGCAGGCGTTCGCCAAACCGATTCAGGGGTTCCTGCACGGCGCCGCCATGCTGGTCCACCTGCGCGATCAGCCGGCAGATGGCCGACAGATCATCGTTGTCGAAACCCGTAGCCAGCCGCGCCAGCGATTGCTCGCGCGTCCGCCCACGCACATACAGCTCTGAAGCCAGACGCAATTCAGACGACAGCACCGGCAGCACCTGCGCAAATTCCTTGATCAGCACCTGCATGCTCTGGTCGATGGACAAGCCCACCCCTTGCAGCAAGCGCAGCAAGTCGATCAGCAGCGGCAGTTCGTCGCCCGCCATGCGCTTGCGGCGCGCCAGCCGGCGGCTGACCACCCACTTGGGCAACATGTAGCCGATGGCAAAGCCGAAGAACGCG
This sequence comes from Achromobacter semiaridum, assembly GCF_053543755.1. Classification (NCBI taxonomy): domain Bacteria; kingdom Pseudomonadati; phylum Pseudomonadota; class Betaproteobacteria; order Burkholderiales; family Alcaligenaceae; genus Achromobacter; species Achromobacter semiaridum. Next base: position 128,226 of record NZ_JBLVOL010000015.1, read on the forward strand.
GCGATGAACACGCCCATCGAGGAATCGGTCAGGTGCTTGCGCAGGTCGAACACCACCGCGACGATGGGCAGCACGATGGCCAGCCCGAAGCGTGCCGCGACAAAACGCGAGCGCGCCGTGCCGGTATTGGCATAGCCCGCCATGTCGACCATCTTGCGGTCCTCGGCGGCCAGCAAGGTGTCGGCCAGCCGCCCTTCGCTCAGGCGCTTGCCGAACGCGTCGGCCATGCGCGCGGCCGACGAAAACCGGCCGCGTCCCGTGTCGGCAGGCGCGCCCGCCGCGGCCGCACCGCCCTGGCGCGTGGCCAGCGCCTGATCAATGACCTGCCGGCTACGGCCCTGCCCGCGCAGGCGCCGCGCCATGCTGACGCCCAGCACCAGCAACGCGGCGGCCACCAGCATCAGCGCCGCCGCCAGCACGGTAGAGACATCCCAGGATTGCAGCATCTGCATCGTTGCCTTCCCTTAAATCGACTTGGCCATGCGATACAGCCAATAGCAGCCGCCTATTTGCAGCACCACGGCGGTCAGCAGCATCTTGAAGCCCAGGGGGTCTTCCCACAGGCCCATGAACAGCTTGTTGTTGGCGACGATGATGAAGCCGGCGATCCCCACCGGCAGCAGCGCCAGAATCCATGCCGACAGGCGCACTTCAGCCGAGCTTGCCGTCAGTTCATTGCGCGCCTGCGCCACGTCGCGCATGAACGCGGCCATGCGTTCCAGCACCTGGTCGCTGCGCCCGCCGAAGCGCATCGCCAGCGACACCACGGCCGCCACCATGTACAGCTCTTTCAGGCCATACATGCGCGACACCTGCACCAGCGCCGCGTCCAGTTCCTTGGCCGACCGGCTCAGGCTAGCCGCCGTTTCCACCACTTCCAGCAGCGGTTCGTCGGTGGTGGCGGCGGCTGTCTGGAACGCCGCGCCCATGCTGTTGCCGATGGTGATCAGGCGCACGATGTTGTCCAGAAAGGCGGGCAGCTGCGCAATCATGCGGCGCCGGCGCTTGTCGGCCCGCAGCCACAGCAGGAAGTACATCAGCACGGCCAGCATCACGAACGACACAACGCCCGACAGCGGCCCCAGGAACACCCAGGCCAACACCGCGCCCGCCACCACGGGCACCGCCGTGCGCAGATAAAAGCCCGGGCTTTGGCGCACGCCCGCCAGCAACAACAGCCGGTCCCAGCTGGAAAAGCCGCTGCGCATCGCGCGCCCGCCTTCGGCAAACGGTGCTTCTTCGGGCGTTTCCCGACCGCGCTTGAGCTGGTTTTCCAGAAACGCCGAGCTGGCCGCGCGCCGCGCGCCGCTGTTGGCATGACGCCAAAGCAGCACCGCGCCCGAAGCCATCACCAGCGCCAGCGCGCCCAGGATCAAAGCGTCTTGCATCAGCGCCTCCGGCTCCAGAACCCCCCGCCACCGCCATCGTTGTCGCCGGACGGGTTGTCGTTGACGCGCTGCTCGTTGCGCAGCTTTGCCAGCTTGGGCGTGTGCGGGTGGATGCCCAGCCAATTCCAGCGGTCTTTCTCTTCGCCCTCGGGCGTGGTGAAGACTTCGTGGCGATACAGTTCCTGCGTAGAGATGACGTTGTCGCCCATGCCGGTAACCTCCGTCACGGACAACACGCGCCGCTTGCCGTTGGACAGGCGGCCGATCTGCACAATGAAGTCCAGCGCGCTGGCGATCTGGCGGCGCAGGCTGTCCTCGCTGCCCTGGAACCCCGCAAAGCCCGCCAGCATTTCGATCCGGTACAGGCATTCGCGCGGCGAGTTGGCGTGGATGGTCGCCATGGACCCTTCGTGGCCCGTGTTCATCGCTTGCAGCATGTCCATCACTTCCGCGCCGCGCACTTCGCCCACCACCACGCGGTCGGGGCGCATGCGCAGGCTGTTGCGGATCAGTTCCCGGATGCTGACCGCGCCGCTGCCGTCAAAGCCGCCTTGCCGCGACTCCAACCGCACCACGTGCGGATGGTTCAGCGACAGTTCGGCGGTGTCTTCCACGGTGACCACGCGTTCCGTTTCCGGTATGAAGAACGCCAGCGCGTTCAGCAGCGAGGTCTTGCCCGAGCTGGTGCCGCCGGACACCAGCACGTTGCAACGGTTCTTCACCGCCTCGTGCAGCAGCCGGTAGATGTCTTCGTCGAAGGTGCCCAGTGTCAGCAGATCGGCGGGCTTGAGCGGGTCCTGGCGGAACTTGCGGATCGACACCATCGGGCCGTCCACGGCCAACGGTTCGATCACCACGTTCAGGCGGCCACCATCGGGCAGGCGCGCGTCCACCATGGGGCTGGACTCGTCCAGCCGCCGGCCGATGGGCGCAAGAATGCGGCGCACGATGCGCAGCACATGCTGGTTGTCCGTGAAGCGCAGCGTTTCGCGCGCCAGCACGCCGCGCCGCGAGACGAACACGTTGTCGTAGCCGTTGATCAGGATGTCTTCAACGGCCGGATCGGCAAGCAGGTCTTCCAGCGGCCCCAGGCCGGCCAGTTCCTTGGTCAGCGCCTCGGCGATCAAGCGCATTTCGCCTTCGTTGATGGGCACGCGCCGCAAGCGTACAAAGCTTGCGACTTCGATATCGACGAACTCCTGGATGGCCGATCGCGCCCAGCGGCCGAACTCCGCGCCCAGTTCCTCGATGCGCGACAGCAGGTGTTCGTACGCCGCCGTCTTCACTTCCTGAAAGCGGTTCGACGATACAAAGCCCTTGTCGCCGTCACCGCCGAATTCTATGGTCGCTGTCATGATCATGTCGGATTCCGCCGCCGTCCCGTGTCGCTTGCCGTTAACCGACGATCATGCGGCGGTGCACGCCGGGCAGCCATGTGGCCAGCCAGCTAGCCCGCCCGCCGGGGGTGTTTTCTTCCGCGCTGAGTTTTTCCGCCAGGGTCTGCACCGCGCGCACATAGACATCGCGCTCGGCCTCTTCGTGCAGCAGGTGGCCCTGGTTGGTGCATACCATCAGGGCCAGCGTGCGGTCCGGCAGCGTGCCCACCAGATCCAGTTGGAAGCGGTCGGCAATCTGCTGCGCCGTCATGCCGTAGCGTTCGTCGTAGCGGTTGACGATCAGGCCCAGGCTGCGGCGGTCAACATGCAGTTGTTCCAGCTCTTGCAGCAGGCCGGCCAGCGACACCAGCGCCCCGACGCTCTGGTCCGTCACAATCCAGTTCTGTTGAGACGAGCGCGCCAGGCCCGCCACGAATTCCGGGTTGGTGAACCCGCCCGCATCCGCTACGACCACGCCGAAGTGTTGGCGCAAGCGCTCGAACACCAGCAGGGAGTCGGATTGCGAAACGTCGCGCATCTGGGACAGATCGCGCGGCAGCGCCAACACGCTCAGACCGTTGTTGGTATGGGCCATCGCCGAACCCAACAAGGTGGAATCCAGCCGGCGCAGGTTGCGCGCGGCTTCCGCAAAGTCAAAGTCGCTACCGATATTCAGGTAAAGCTGGCAATCGCCCACCGGCCAGCCCAGGTCCATCAACGCTACGCGGCTGGCCAGGGGCAGCAGGGCGCCCGACTGTTCGGACGGCTTGACGGGCTTGGCGCCGTTGGCGCTGGCGCGTGCAACGTGCGCCTGCTTTAAGCGGTCTTGCACCATGCCGGCCAGATGCACGGCCAGCGTGCTGGTGCCCACGCCCGGACGCGCGCCCAGCAGCAAGACGCTGCGCCGCGAACCATCCATGCGGCCACCCCCGGCCGGCACGTCTAGCAGCCGCAGCACCACTTCCTTGACTTCCTCGGGTGCGACCGTGGGGTCCACGAAATCGCTGACGCCCGCACGCAGCGCCGCGATGGCGCCTTCGGGCTGGCTAAGAAAGCCGACCGCCACTCGCGGCACCGTGGGCGCGATACGCGCCAGCAAGCGTGCCAGCTCGGCGGATTTGAACAGCTTGCCCGGTTCGTCCTCACTAAGGGTGAAGTCCAGGAAAACCACTTGCGGTCCGATCTCGGTCAAACGCCGCGCCAACTGTTCGATGCTGGGGGATTCCTGGGTCAACATGCCCATGTCTCCCAAAGCCTGTCCAAGCTGCGCGGCGACGCCATCGCCTTTTGAGCAAAACAGGAACCGCTTGCCGTTTTGCAGGCCAACCCACTCGCTGGCATGTGTCTTCATATTACTCACCGTGAAAAGCCCGGCATTTGCTGCCCGCCTACCGGGCCCATCAGGTAATAGCCCCAGGCATTGAAAGTTGAATCTGCTGCTTCTTGACGGCCGCCTGGCAGCGGCAGCGTCACGCCGCGCGCAATCGGGCGCACCAGGCGCGGCGTCACGACGATGACCAATTCGGTGTCCTCTTGCGAATAATCCACGCTGCGAAAGAAGGCGCCGATGATCGGCAGGTCGCCCAGCATGGGCACCTTGTTGACCATTGCCTTGGTCTGGCGCGACACCAGGCCGCTGATCACGAAGCTTTCGCCGTCGCCCAATTCCACCGTGGTATCCGCCCGGCGCGTGCGCAGCGCGGGGATGACGGTGTTGGCGTCAATGGAGATGCCGTTGCTGTAATCCAGTTCACTGGCCTCTGGCGCCACCTTCAACGAGATGCGATCGCGCGACAGCACGGTCGGGGTCACCGTCAGGCCGATACCGAATGGCTTGAAGGTCACCGTGGTGGTGCCCAGGCCGCCCGCTTCGGGAATCGGCAGTTCGCCCCCTGCCAGGAAGCTGGCGCTTTGACCCGTCAACGCGACCAGCGTGGGTTCGGCCAGCACGCGCGCCATGCCGTTGCTTTGCAAGAGGCGCAGGCGCGCCGAGAAATTGTTCGTGTCATAGAACAGCGAGAAGCCCGCGGCGATCGGGCCGCCCGGCGTGAACCCCAGCGGCGAGGCCAGCCCCGTCGGGGATATGGCGCTGGCGCCGGCCCAGGGGCCATTGCTGGCGGCGAAATTGATGCCTGCCTGCTTCATCACTGACCGCGACACTTCCACGACCTTGACCTCGACCTGCACGACGCCGCCCGCACCGGCGGTGGACACGTCCACGACGTTCTTGTCGCCCACGGCCGCGGCGGCAGCCTTGGCCGCGGCAATCTGCGCCAGCGGGGTATCGGCGTGGCCGGACACCACCGCGTGGTCGCCCGCGATATCCACGTTGGGGCCGCCCTGCACGCCGCGGCTGGCCAGGGCCGCCTGCACCGACGTGGCCACGCGCACGTTCCAGATCTGCGGCGTGGGGCTGCTGCCCGTCCATATCTGCAACTGTGTCGTGCCCGCCTTTTTGCCGTACAACAGCAGCGAGCCGGCGCGCTTGCCGGAGGGGGGAAGAATCTTCACGTCGGCCACCTCGGGGTCGCCGATGGCAATGCGGCTGGGCGCCGCGCCATCAAGCATGAGCGATTGCTGGCCCTTGACGGCCACCGCGATATCACGGACCGGTGCATTCGCCGACGCCGTGGACGCGGCGCCCTGGGCCAGGCTTGGGGCACCGTATGTCATTGCCGCTGCGGCCGACAGGACGCAGATCATGGTGGTGCGCTGATATCTTTTCATTGTGCTGGATCTGTTTGCTTCTAATGGTCCAGCCGCGGGCGGCACCTGCCACGCGCAGCCAAGTTCAATAACGAACGCGCTCGGATTTGTCTCCCCGCACGATTTCAACGGTACGGCCGCCGCCGCCGCCACTGCCGGCCGTGGGTGCCGACACCCGGCTGGCGGGCGCCCGGGCGGCCGGCGTGGCGCCTTCAAGCTGCACCAGGCTGTCGCCTGCAAACGCGCGGTTCGGACCCGTCAACAAGGCTTCGCGCTGCGCGGGGCTCAGGTCAGCGCGAGTGGGCAAGACCGTGCCGCGCCTGGCGAACAGCGTGGCGTCGGGCACGGCGTCATCGCCCACCGGGCGCAACGCCAGTTGCAGACGGCCGGCACGGCTGGCCAGGATCAGTTCGTTGATCTGTTCGACCGGCACCGCCAGCACCGCTGTACGCGCCGGCTGCCCGGGGCCTTGTTGCAGCACCGATTTTTCTTCGGGGCCGTCCACCGAGCTTTTGCCAAAGGCCAGCACGCGCAACTGCGATTGCAGCAAACGGGCCTGGCCGCCGGAAATTTCCTGGCCTTTTTCCACCATGAAGAACACGTCCACCAGGTCTCCGGGCGCAATGCGGTTGCCGCCGCCGACCACTTCGTCAACCGCGATGGCCACGGCGCGTTCGCCGGGCTTGAGCTGCTTGGCCAAACCTTGCGCCAACAGGCTGGGAACGATGGGGTCACCCGCCGCGATGTCCACGCGCGCAACAGCGCCTTCCAGCGGAGCCGGGGTGTTGAAGCTGTTGGAAAGAGCCACCTGCCATTGCGCCACCGTCAGCATTTTTGCAGCGTCGATTCGCGTGCCGGCCGGAATGACTTCCTTGGCCACAACCACATCGTGCAACGTCACTTGCGGCGCGGTCGCCGGCGCCGGCGCGGTGGCGACCGGTGACGGATTGGCGGGCGGCGGGCCGGAATGGGACGCCAGGCGCCACGCCAGGAAGGCCAGCACCAGGCCCGCCACCAACAACACGCCCGCGATGATCTTGCTAATACTGCTCATGGTGTCCCTTGCGATATCTGCACGATGGCTGTCGACGACAACCTGCTGGTAACCCAGTTCGTGTTCGTGCCGGGCAGCATGACGATGAACGATCGCAATGTGGCCAGCAGCGGCCAGGACTGGGTGTTGTAGGTCATGGCGACGGTGGCGCAATTAGCCACTTCGCCCCCGGATCCGGCCCAGGCGCAGGGCGCGTTCGTGGTGGCGCACGCCACTGCGGACCCGGTCGAGAAAACGCTCATGGCAGCCGAACAGGCATCGGCCTGGACGTTGGCGCTGCCGCTGATCTGCGCGTGCACGGCGGCGCGCGCGCCCTCACCGGCGGCGGCGGCCAGCTGTTGCTGCATCCAGAACAACACGCCATAGCCCACCACGGCGCAGATGAAGATCAGCAACATGGTCAGGGTCAGCGACAGTTCAAGCGCGGCAATGCCGCGTTGGCGCGGTGGCGCAAAACGGGTTCGTGGCAGCGCCATGTCAGCCTCCCACGCCCAGCGTGTTGCCCAAATGGACCGTGGCGCGCGCGCTAAGCACACTGGTGGACGGCATCAACACGGTCTGCAACAGTGGAAACGACGGGATCAACGGATGCGCGCCGTAGGCATACGACACCGTCACTTCAATTTGATCGGCGGCCAGCGGCTGACCGCTACAGGTGCCGCCCGCGCTGCTGCTTAAGGCGCCGCCGCTGCCGCAGACCGCAACCTTGATCGGCGCGGCGGACATGGACGACATCCAGGACGCAATATTCAATGCGGTGTCGCGGCCTGCATTGGCACGCGCCGCCAGCGACGTGGTGCCCGCCTGCCATTGCAGGACCTTGCGGGCGCCGTCCTGCGCGGCCAGCGTGACGGAATTCTGAGCAAGAAACACCAGCCCGTAGGTCAGGATGCCGTAGAGCACCAGGAAGAACACCACGAATACCAAGGCGAATTCAAGGGCATAAGAACCACGCTGAGCGCGCCAATACCCAGGTACATGGCATACGGAATCTGGCGCAGCCGGTGCGACACCGCCCAATAGCGCGCCACCACCACATACGCCAGTGCGTGCAGCCCGGCCAACAGGCTTGCCAGCACCATCACCAGCACCAAAGGGGCAAACCCCATCGCCAAACCCAGGATGGCGATCGCCTTGATATCGCCCGCGCCCATCAGGCGCCGGCCCCAAAGCGGCAAGAAAAGAATGGCGGCCAGAAAGCCTGCCCAACACATCAGCCATCCCGTCCAGAGAGGCGGATACGACCATCCAGGCACGAGCGCGGCGGCGGCAAGCCAAAGCAGCTGTGCCACGAAGCCCACCACGATCAACGTGTTGGGTACGCGGCGATAGCGCAGATCGTTGTAGATCAGCACCACATTCCAGCATGCGAACAACAGCAGCCACAGCACTTCCCCTGGATACAAGGCAGGACCTTCTGATCAAGCAGATTCAACGGCAGGCTTGCTCGTCCAGAAGAGCAAAACCCGTGTCAAGCAAGCAAACTCGGCCTTAAGCCACGTACCGCGATGGCCCGACACGTTGGGTCATAGCGGTACGCGTTAGCGCGCTAGGGGGTCAACCCCCGTTTGCGGTATTGAGCTTGGTGCCGAGCCCCGTGAACATGTCGCCCAGGGCGTCGGTGAACGTCCCCACGGCAGCGATGAGGGCCACTGCCACCAGACCCGCGATCAACCCGTATTCCAGGGCGGTGATGCCATCTTCGTCGTTCCAGAACTGCGCAAGTTTCGCTTTCATGTCGAGCTCCTAACACTCGATTGATAATTGAGCCGATCCGCGTTGCGGTGCCGACCCCCTATTCCCGGTATTTGCCGCGTTCGAATGAAAATCCGAATGCATACCGGGCCCTGCTAGCCCGGCCCCAATGTGGAGCCGGGCGCCTTGCCGGGTTCGGCCACGGGCGCCGATTCAATAAATGAGTCAATACGCTGCGCCATGCGTGAGCGGAAACGGCTGGACGCGCGTTGCAGTTGCCAACGCATGATCAGCAACATGACGGCCGACAGCACGAACGCGATATAAGGCAGCATCACCCCGCCGATTTGCAGGCTGGACGCTTCGCGGGGCGTTGAACAGATAACCGTGCCGGCCGCCGCGCCGGTGTAATGCATGCCGCAAACAGCCACTGCCATCAAAATGGCCGCGCCGCCGCGTTGAAACTCGTTCTGGGTATTGAACGCCAGCCACAACGCGGCCGAAGCCGCAATTACGGCGATAAGCACCGATAAAACGACAATGGGCAGATTCCAAAGCAGCACCGCGGGCATGCGCATCGCGCCCATGCCCAGATAGTGCATCGCCGCCACGCCAAGGCCGGCAGCCATGCCACCCACCAGGCAGCGGCCAAAGGTGAAGCGTTCGCGCCCCACATACCAGAATGCCCACCCGGAAAACCCGGCGGCAACGAAGAAACTGAGTATGGTCAGCCCGACCTGATAACCGACATCGAAAGGCAGGTTCTGCGCCTGCATGCCGATGAAGTGCATGCTCCAGATGCCCACGCCGCCCATGGCCACCGCGCCGATGATGATGTAACCGATGCGCAGGTCGCCGTCCTGCGTTTCTGTGCGGATGCCCGCCGCTGCCAGCAAGGCAACGTACGAACCGAGTACCGCCGTCAGAAACGACAAGGCGACCAGGCCGCCATTGAACGAGAGCGGAACAATATCGCCCGGGTTCATGAAAGGCCCCGACGAAACAGCGGCAAACGGTGAAGCGGGATCGGTTGATCGCGCCAATGATTACTGGGGTGATGCGTGCCCATCTTGTGGACTCCCGGTGGCTCATAACCGATGTGTTTTTGAAACGTTTATATAGTCTTATCTATTAACATTTAATACACATCAGGGTTTACACGTATATTCGCAGCACATTGACCACCGACATGTAACGAATACAGCAAAACTAAGGTGAACCTAATAACAATCCCCTAGTTAACCCTTATAAAAGTTAAATATTTTCTTTCATGAGAATGTCTATATGTTGTAATCCCGTCGTGCCCGATCGGTCACACTGAAATAATTTGTTGTTAACTCCGTGCACTGGCACCATATTGCCTACGACACGCTGAAGCAATTCTTACCAACGCTGTGTCCCTATATCGATTCAGTATTCCCGCAATATCGAATACTCATCGGGACGGCGTTGGCGGATACAGAGACACACTGGCAATGAGACGTACGTACCCGGCAAGTTCGCTTACCCTCGCCCTGATCTGTACGGCCTTCCTAAGCGCTCCCGCGCGCGCGGATGGCCCTTTGCGAGGCAACCCCGTGGATTCGGTCCCGCAGCTGGAAAGGCCACCGGGCGCCACCCAACCACCTCCCGTCGTGCAAACGGCCACCCCCGAGCAATTGGCATTGCAGGCGCGGCTGGCTCAACGCATCGTGCCCCGCAATTTCGATGTCAGCGGCGTGCATGCCATTCCCTTCGACGAGGTATCCGCAATACTCAGCCCCTTGTCCGGCAAGGAAATCAGCCTGGGGGAATTGGTCCAGCAGGTCGATAAAATCACGCAGCTATATCGCGACAAGGGCTACCCCCTTTCGTTTGCACTCGTGCAGAACCAGACATTTGCAAATGGCCTGGTCGTGGTCACCGTGGTCGAGGGGTTCATCAGCAATGTGCGCATCGAAGGCGATATCGGTAACGCCCAGGATCGCCTGGACACCCTGGCAGGACCGTTAAAAGAGGATCGCCCGCTTAAGCAGGCCACGCTGGAGCGACAGTTGAATCTGATGCGCACGGTGCCGGGCGTTAAATTCACACCCAGCCTTGATTTACCGCGCCGCGCCGACGGTGCCACCGAACTGGTATTGAGCGCGACCCGGCATCCGTTCAGTTTGACGGGTGGCGTGGCCGACTTGGGTACCGGCATGCAGCCCTTGGTCAATGTGGGCGCCAGCAGCCTTACCCCATTGGGTGAACAAGTCAAACTGACCGCGGCGGTACCCTTCAATACCGACGACGTGAAATATGTAATGGGCGAAATCAGCGTGCCCATCGGCGCTGACGGCCTGGCCGTGAAAGTGGATGGCTACCACTACGACGCCAAGCCCAAGGACGACGCGATCGAATATCTGGGTTTTGAGCGACGCGTGAAAAACGACCGCATCGGTATCGGGGTCAGTTACCCGATCCTGCTGAGCAACACGCGGTCGCTGACGGGCACGGTGGGCATGTACGCCGCCAATTCCAAAGACCGATATGAATCGCGCAATGCCGACCTGTGGTTGCAGCAGGATGCCCGCGTGCGCGCCGCGAATATCGAATTACGATATATACAGTTGTCGGAAATCCAAACAACCGACATAACCGCCAGCGTGTCGAAGGGCTTCGATGCGGCGGGGGCAAAGAAGGACATCTCGAGCAATTACGGTTATTCCGCCACGCCGATTCTTGACCTGGATTTCACCCGCTATAACCTGAACGCCAAACAGACTATCGCACTGCCGGCCCAGTTCGGCCTCACCTTTTCGGGCGCTGCCCAATATTCCAGCAATATATTGCCCTCGTCCGAGCAGATCTCTTTTGGTAGCTGGCGTTATGCAATGGGATACCCGCAAGGAGAACAAAGCGGCGACAAGGGCGTGGGCGTATCCGCCGAAATCAACCGGCGCTTTGGCACCGGGTGGGAATACCTGTCGGCCGTCCAGCCTTATGCCCTGATCGACTATGCGCGCACCTGGTACAACAACAAGGGCTTGCAAGAGCTGAACCAGCGGCACCTTTCCTCGGTAGCGCTGGGGCTGCGCTTTACGGACGATAAATACTATCTGTTCGATTTCAACGTGGCCAAGCCAATCGGATCCGCTACGGTCAATAACGACCGCGACGTGCGCTTCAACGCCAACTATTCGCTGTTCTACGACGCGTTCTGACGCACCGGATACCCGACCCCTTTGGCGCCTGCTCCGACAGGCGCTTTTTTTTGCCCGGCGATCAAAGGCAAAAGCGGGCTTATTTGCGCCTGTTCCCAACACCGCGTTACGTAACGTCGCCCGTAACGTAACGTCGGATAACCGGCCATTCGTAACATTCGCAGGCTTTTTATGGTCGCAAAAGTGACTAATTCCCAAGCCTGGTAGAAACCCTGGAACTATTCATACCGCCTTGAAAATAAAGGTCTTTTTCCACCAACACAGGCGCAGATCCACGCAATATCGGCGTTCTTGAAAAATCTTGGCACGGATTATGCATGTAGAGCGGTACCGGGCGGTTTCAACGCCTGATCTACCAACCCCGAGGAGCTCGCCATGATGTCCAAGATTGAAGCCAACCGCATTCAACGCATTTTGACCGCCACCGTCATGGCCGCTGCTGTCGTCAGCGCGCTGGCCGCTTGCGGAAGCAGCGGTGGTAGCAAGAAAACCGCCGGCCTGCCCGGCATCGATATCCCAACCAACCCCGGCGGCACGAATCCCGGTGGCACCAATCCCGGCGGCACGAATCCCGGCGGCACCAACCCCGGCGGCACGGACCCCACCAATCCCGGCGGCACCGACCCCGGTAATCCCCCGGTCAATCCGGTGACGGCAGGCTTGCTGCAAACCGGGCTGGGCAACACCGGAAACGCGCTGGACAACACCCTGCCGCTGAATTTGGGCCCGACGCTGGGTGGCGTGGGCAAGGCGTTGGATCCCACCGTGGAACCGGTGGTCAATACCGTGGTCGGCCTGACGCAGCAAGTCGGGGCCACGACGGGGCTGGGCGCACCCGTAGACGGCGTCACGACCCAAGTGGGCGGCCTGGTCAGCGACCTGGGCGGCACCGTCAAGAACGCCGGCCTGCCTGGTGGCTTGAGCCCCGGCCTGGGCGGCCTGGTGGACGGCTTGGGCAAGACGGTGGCGGGCGCCGGCGACCTGCTGAACGCGGATCCCGCCAACCCCAGGCCGCTGACGTCAGTGCTGGGCAACGCCACGAACTCGGTGGGCGCCTTGACGGCGGGTCTTTCCGGCCAAGGCGGTTTGCTCAACCCGGTTACGCAACTGGTGGGCGGTGTGACGGGCGGCGTGTTGGACGGTTCGTCCAGCCCCGTCTTGCAGCCGGCCCTGTCGAATGTTGGCAAAACTGTGGACAACGTACTGCCGCTGGGGCTGCAACCCGCACTGGGCGGGGTGGGCGGCGCGCTGGACGTGAACGTTGCGCCGATCGCCGGCACGGTCACCAACCTGACGCAGCAAGTCGGGGCCAAGACGCAATTGGGCGCCCCGGTGGCCGGCCTGCTGACCAGCCTGGGCGGGACGCTGGCCGGCGCGGGCGGAACGTTGCCGGGTAACACAGCCGGCCTGAACGGCGTGTTGCAGGGCCTGGGCGGGGCGGTGGCCAGCGCGGGCGGTCTGGTCCACGCCACGCCGGGCAATACGAACCCGCTGGGCTCCACGTTGGCGAACGCGACCGGCGCCGTGGCGTCGGTGACCGGCGCACTGGGCCTGGGTGGCGTGACGGGTGGCGTGACCGGTGGCGGCACGGGCGGCCTGCTCAGCCCGATCACCGGCATCCTGGGCGGCGTCGGCGGCGTGGGCGGAACGCCCGCGGCGGGCGGCGTGAACGGCCTGTTGGCCCCGGTGACCAGCTTGCTGGGTGGCGTGACGGGTGCGGTCGGCGGTGCTACGGGCGGCACGACGGGCGGCGCGGCCAACGGCGGTTTGCTGGGTGGCTTG
>NZ_JBLVOL010000016.1:0-28039 GCF_053543755.1 Achromobacter semiaridum
GCCCGCCGGGCCACCGGCCGACTGCGCGAACGTCAGTGGCGCCCAGCCCAGGCCCGCCGCCAACGCAAGGGCAAGCGCTGAGCGGCGCGCCCGATGCAAACTGTGCCCAGGATCTGTCATGGCGCATTCTCCTTTAAGGCTTGCTACGCGATCCGGCGCCGCGATTGCGCTGGCTCTGCTGGTCCTGGCCGGTGCCGATCTGTGTGACATGGCCTTCTTTCTTGCTGCGATTCTGCGTGTCGCGGTGGCTGGCCTGCGCTTCGCGCGGGGTGTCATCGGCGGTGGGATTGGGCTTGTTGTCTTTGGATTTCATCGCGAATTCCTTTTAAAAAGTGGCGCTGATCTTGCAGCAAGCGGCATTCCCGAAACCGCAGTCGCATGGCACCGGGAACCCCCGTTTTTTGGGGTGCGTCCCGCATAGGTATGTAGATTTTTCCGACCGGGACACCAGTGATTCCCCGTGCTAACGTCGTCGAATATCATCTTGCTTTTCCCATTTTTGGAACGACATGACCCTTTCCAGTGCCGCTTTTGTTGTGGGTATCGGTGCCTCCGCCGGCGGCGTGGAGGCTCTGGAAGGGTTTTTTGCGGGCATTCCCAAGGATCCCGACATGTCGTTCATCGTGGTGACACATCTGGGCCCGGGCCGCGAAAGCCACCTGCCCGAGCTCATCGGCCGCCACACGTCCTTGCCGGTGAACTCCGCCGAGAACGACATGGCTATCGAGATAAACCAGGTCTATGTACTGGCGGCGGACGCCGACATTTCGGTCAGCCAGGGTCGCATCAAGCTGGCCGCAACGTCCGGCCAGCGCAACGGCCGACGCCCCATCGACCAGTTCTTCACGTCGCTGGCCAAGGACTACGGCCCGCGCGCGGTGGGCATCGTGCTGTCGGGCAGCGACACCGACGGCACCCTGGGCCTGAAGGCCATCAAGGAATTTGGCGGCATCACCATGGCGCAGGTCCCCAATGGCAACGGGCCGGCCTATGCAGAAATGCCCGACAGCGCCATCGGGGCCGGCATCATCGACTTTGCGCTGCCCGCGCTGGAAATGGGCACGCGCCTGCACATGCTTGACGCTGCGCCGGCCTCGCCGCTGAGCCTGTTAAGCGCTGACGAAGACGAGGCCATGCCCCCCGAAATGGAAAAGATCAAGGCCGAAATCTATGCGCTGCTGCTGACCCGAACGGGCCATGATTTCAGCGGCTACAAGAGCAAGACCTTCATGCGCCGCGTGCATCGCCGCATGAAGGTGAACCAGTCGGAATCGCTGGACGCCTACCTGACGTACCTGCGGCAAACGCCCCAGGAAGCCGGCGCGCTGTTTCGTGACCTGCTGATCAGCGTGACGGACTTCTTTCGCGACCCCGAGGCCTTTGATGCGCTGGCCAAGCTGGTGGTGCCGCAACTGCTGGAAGGCCGCGGCGTGGGCGATACCGTCAGGGTGTGGGTGCCCGGCTGTGCGACCGGCGAAGAGGTCTATTCGCTTGCCATCCTGCTGCGCGAACACATGGAGAAAATGGAGCTGCCTCCGCGCGTACAGCTGTTCGCCACCGATATCGACGAACGGGCGCTGAATATCGCGCGCACCGCCCGCTATCCGGGCACGCTGCTGGACAGCGTCAGCCCGGAACGCCGCGAGCGCTTCTTCATTGCCGACGGCGAAAGTTACGTGGTCAGCAAACAGATCCGCGAACTGTGCATTTTTTCGCCGCACAGCGTCCTGCGAGACCCGCCCTTTTCCCGCATCGACCTGGTGTCATGCCGCAACCTGTTGATCTATTTCGGCGGCAACATTCAAAAGCAGGTGTTCCCGACATTCCATTACGCGCTGCGCAGCGGCGGCTATCTGTTCCTGGGCATGTCGGAAAACACGACGCAGTTCTCCGATATGTTCGGCGCCGTGGACAAGAAGCATCGCATCTTTCAGCGGCGCAGCGACATCGCCGTGCGCCCGCGCCCGCACTTCAACCTGCCATCGACGGGCATGGCGCCGTCGCAAGACTTGCTGCATCGGCGCCTGCCGGCCAGTGCCACGGGGCTGCGCCAATCCATCGATTCGCAGGTGCTGAACCAGCACGCGCCCCCGCACGTGCTGGTCAACAAAGATGGCGACGTGGTGTATTACTCGGGCCGCACCGGCAAGTACCTGGAGGCCGCGGCGGGTGTGCCTACCCGCCAGATTCTGGCGATGGCGCGCAAGGACCTGCGCCTGGACCTGCGCGCGCTGCTCAATGACGCCATGTCCACCGGCGTGACGGCCACGCGCCATAACGTGGCCATCGAAGGCGATGACGGCCGCGTACAACTGCTGCGCCTGACGGTGGACCCGCTGCTGGACAACCGCGAAGGCGAACCGCTTTACCTGGTGTTGTTTGCCGACGACGGCCCGCCCGTCAGCCGCGAAGAAGCCGACGCCTATCTGCATGCCGCGCACATCGGCGCGGCCGAACAGATCGAAAGCGAGCTGCGCGAAACGCGGGACCGCCTGCAAGCGACCATCGAGGAATACGAGACGGCGCTGGAGGAATTGAAGTCGTCCAACGAAGAGCTGGTGTCCGTCAACGAAGAACTGCAATCGTCCAACGAGGAACTGGAAGCGTCCAAGGAAGAACTGGTGTCGCTCAACGAAGAGCTGCACACGGTGAACGCCGAATTGCAAGGCAAGGTCGACGAGCTGGACCGCAGCAACAGCGACCTGCACAACCTGTTTGCCAGCACCGCGTTCGCCACGCTGTTCCTGGACGGCAACCTGGTGATACGCAGCTTCACGCCACCGGTATGCGACGTGTTCCGCATCCTGCCCAGCGACCGTGGCCGCCCCATCACCGACCTGGCCAGCCGCGTCCCGCTGCCCTCGTTCGCGCAGGACATCCAGCAGGTTTTCCGGACCCAGGAAGTGATCGAGCGCCGCATCGAAGGCGACGGCGACGCCAAGCACTACCTGCTGCGTCTGGCGCCTTACCGCGATGCGAACAACCGCGTGGATGGCGTGGTCGTGACTTTCATCGACATCACGCAGATCACGCAAGCCGAAAAGCGGCATCGCATCCTGATCGCCGAACTGCAACACCGCACGCGCAATCTGCTGGCGCTGGTGCAGAGCATTGCATACCGCACCCTTGGGCGTGGTGAGCCCTACGACAGGTTGGACAGCCGGCTTTCGGCATTGAGCCGGGTGCAGGGCCTGCTGAGCGATGCGTCGCACGAGGCCGTCGATTTTGGCGAAATCGTGCGGCGCGAACTGGATGCCGTGGGGCATGGGCAGCACGTGTCGGTGCAGGGCGATCCCACGTTTGTCAGCGCGGAATGCAGCCAGTCGCTGGCATTGGCGCTGCACGAACTGGGCACCAATGCGCTCAAGCATGGCGCCTTGAAATACGCCGGCGGCCAGTTGCAGGTGCAATGGCACACGAAGCCCCAGGGCGACGGGCAAATGCTGATTGTGGAATGGCACGAGTCCGGCCTGCCCACGCCGCCCGACACGCGGCGCAAGGGCTACGGGCGCGAACTCATCGAACAGGCGCTGACGTTCACCCTGCAAGCGCGCACGTCGCTGGATTTCAGGGAAGACGGTTTGCGCTGCCGCATCGAAGTTCCATTACGGCCGTCGACCCACTTCACGATCGCGGCCAAGTAAAAGGATCACCATGGCTGAAACTCTCCCACTGTCGGCTTGCAAGTTGCTGATCGTTGAAGACGAATACGTCATTGCGGAAACGCTAGCGGAAGCGCTACGCGAAGTGGGCGCCGAGATCATTGGCATGATCGGGTGGCTGGACGAGGCGACGCGTTTCGTCGACACACACGCGGGGCAATTCAATTGCGCGGTGGTGGACATCAATCTGCACGGCACGCTGTCTTATCCGCTGATTGATGCATTGACAGCGCAGGGCGTGCATGTCGTCCTGCTGACGGGGTTCGGTGTCGAGGCCCTGGAAGCGTGTTATCGCGAATTCCCCCGTTGCGAAAAGCCCTTCAACCAGGCGCGGTTGATATCGATCCTGCTGTCCAAGTTCGGCCGGTAACCTGCCGGCGCTGCACCGCGGCACAACATTTGCTGCCCACCGCGAGTCCAACCTTGCGGAGGCGGTATGTTGAGTCAATGGATTTCCGGGACGCGCGCACTCGCGGACCATCCCATCGCCCTGTGGCTGATCGCGGCGGCGGTCGCGGCCACCCTTTATCTACTCTTGATCTTTGCGTTCCGCCTGGTGCGCACGCGGCTGGAGCGGCGCGCGGCGCAACCCGGCCACGGCATGGCGGCCGGCGCGATCCGCGTCATGCAGCGCACCAGCTGGATCCTGCTGGCCATCTTCGCCTTGCTGATCGGCATCGACGTGGCGGGGGCGCCGTTTCCGTGGAGCGAAGGCGGTGCACAGCACCTGTGGTTTGTGCTGATCGCGCTGCAACTGGCGCTTTGGCTGGACCGCGCGGTGGACGTGGGCTTGAGCCGCGCGCTGCACCACCGGGGCACCGTGACGGCCACCTTGCTCAGTTTCCTGCTGCGGGCGCTGGTGTGGGTGATTGCCCTGCTGGCCATGCTGGACAACCTGGGCGTGAACATCACGGCGCTGGTCGCCAGCCTGGGTATCGGGGGCGTGGCCGTGGCCTTGGCGGTGCAGACCATCTTGAGCGACCTGTTCGCGTCGATCTCCATCGGGCTGGACAAGCCCTTTGAAGCCGGCGACTTCGTTGTGTTCGGGCAGGTGGCCGGCAGCATCGAACACGTGGGGCTGAAGACCACGCGCATCCGCAGCCTGGGCGGCGAGCAGATCGTCTGCTCGAATACCGAATTGCTCAAGCAGACCATCCAAAACTACAAACGGATGCAGCAACGGCGCATCGTGTTTTCAGTACGCATTACGTACAAGACCGACGTGGAAAAAGTGGCCGCCGTGCCGGGCATCATCCGTTCGCAGATCGAGGGCCAGAGCGACACGCGCTTTGACCGCGCGCATCTGGCCCGGTTTGGCGAGGGCGCGCTGGAGTTTGAGGCCGTCTATTACGTGCTGACGGCGGATTACAACCACTACATGGACATCCAACAGGCGATCAACCTGGGGATCATGCGCGAGTTGCAGGCAGCGGGCATTGCGCTGGCCCTGCCGGAGCAGATTCTGCATATGCCCCGGGACGCGGCGCCGGCGGCGGAGGATGCTACGGGGAATCTGCCCGGAAATACGGCGGGATCCTCGCCCGCCACGGGCGGGGGATCGGCGGGCGGCGGGGCGGCAGGCGGGCGCAACCCGGGTGGGAATGCACCGCCCGCGCCGTTTCCGGCGTAGTCGCCAGGCCGGGCGGAAACGCCCGGCCTCTAGGCCATCACAGGCCGCGCGTGCTGCGCAGCCACTGCTGGTCGGCGACGTTCGCGTCGCCCAAGCGGTCGATACCGGGGGTTTGTTGGGGGTCCAGGCCCGGCATCGGGTTGGGCAGGGCATCGGGCGGCCAGCGCCCGTCCTTGTCCCGCTCCTGGCCGGGCGCGCGGCGGTCGGGATTTTCGGCCGGGGATTGGTCGGGCTGGCCCTGGTTGGGCTGGCGCTGGTTGGGCTGCGGCGAGGTCGGTTTTTGCTGCAACGTCGATGGGATGCTCATGGCTGGCTCCTGGCGTTGATGGGGCAACGGCCCCGGATGATGAAATGACGGATGTCGGAATGTCGGATAACGGAATGCCAGAGCAACTGCCATGCCCGCGAGGCCGTCGGGAACGTGGTTTGCTTCAGGGCACTCTCCTGGGGCAATGGCCATGACAAGGCGGCCCCCCCTTTCCGGAGCGCAACGATGAACGCTATCGAACGAGTCGCGACATTCATGCAGGAAAACGACCTGACGCTGGTGACCGCCGAATCCTGCACGGCGGGGCTGATCGCGGCCACGCTGGCGGACATTCCCGGCGCCGGCCAATTACTGGACTGCGCCTTCGTCGTGTATTCGGTTCAAGCCAAGCAGCGTTGCCTGGGGGTGCCGGCGTCCACCCTGCGCTCGCACAACCTGACCAGCGAGGCGGTCGCGCGCGACATGGCGTTGGGCGCGGCGCGCAAAAGCCCGGCCAACGTGGCGGTGTCCAATACCGGCGTCACCGACGCTACCGATGACGAGATCCCCAGCGGCACGCAGTGCTACGCCTGGGTCTTCAAGATGGGCAATGCCGACGCGCACCCGGTGGTGTTTACCGCCACCAAGCGTTTCTCGGGCGACCGCAACAGCATCCGCAAAGCCAGCGCCGAATACGCCCTGCAAGGGGTGGTGGACCATTACCGGGCGCTGCGCCAGGGCGCAGGCTAGACAGGGCCGGGGGGATCGCCGCGCCGCCGCGCCACCATTGCACGCGTGACGCAAGATGATTTCGTTCAAAGCCGATTCATAACGTTCAAGCGCTTGAAGGTGGGCAGCGCTACGCTGGGGGCTTTGGCGGCGTTGGGGCCGGCGTATATCCGCGCCGGTTTCACAGGCCGCCCCACCCGTGGCACCTACCCGGAGTACTAGCCCATGAGCACTATCACCACCCCCGACGGCGTGCAGATTTTCTTCAAGGACTGGGGTCCCAAGACCGCCCAGCCCATCATGTTCCATCACGGCTGGCCCTTGTCCAGCGACGACTGGGACGCGCAGATGCTGTACTTCGTGAACAAGGGGTTTCGCGTCATTGCGCATGACCGCCGTGGCCACGGCCGCTCCAGCCAGGTCAGCGACGGCCATGACATGGACCATTACGCCGCCGACGCGTCCGCCGTGGTCGAACACCTGGACCTGCGCAATACGGTTCACATCGGCCATTCGACGGGCGGTGGCGAAGTGGCGCGCTATGTCGCCAAATTCGGTCAACCGCAAGGCCGTGTCGCCAAGGCCGTGCTGGTCAGCGCCGTGCCTCCGCTGATGCTCAAGACCGAATCCAACCCGGGCGGCCTGCCGATCGAAGTGTTCGACGGCTTTCGCGAAGCGCTGGCCGCCAACCGCGCCCAGTTCTACGTAGACGTGGCCTCGGGCCCGTTCTACGGCTTCAACCGCGAAGGCGCGAAGGTGTCGCAGGGCGTCATCAACAACTGGTGGCGCCAGGGCATGATCGGCGGCGCGCGTGCCCATTACGAAGGCATCAAGGCGTTTTCCGAGACCGACCAGACCGAAGACCTGAAGGCCATTACCGTGCCCACGCTGGTCATGCATGGCGACGACGACCAGATCGTGCCGATTGACGATGCCTCGCGCCTGTCGGTCAAACTGCTGAAAAACGGCACGTTGAAGGTCTATCAAGGCTTGCCGCACGGCATGTTGACCACCCACGCCGACATCATCAACCCTGACCTGCTAGCCTTTATCAAGGGCTGATTTACCGCGTGTACCCGGGAAGGGGCGGCTCAAATCGCCCCTTTTCAGAATATTCCGACACACGCATATGGCAATGGCCTATATACTCGCCTATTGCCGACAGCAGATTGGGCGCCAAACGCGCAAAAACTGCACCGCTTCGACGCTCGAATCAGCCCGGTAACTGTCTCTGTCCGGGGTCCGAAGCCTGCTTTAGGGCGGGCTAGCCGCAGTAAGCCGCAACGTCGGCGCGCTGCCCGGACACGATCCACACCGTACGCTTCGTCGCGGCACCGCTTGAACATTCTCTTCCCAAAGCGCTGTCATCTCCTCCATTGCCTCGCCCGCGCACGCCGAAAGGCCTACGCCTAGCGGGGCCTTTCGTCCAAGAAGAACCGACATGAACGCCGTGCCGCAAGACAAACTCATTACCGCCCTGGACCACGCCCGACTGCTGGGCATGATCACCCGCCCCGCCACCGCCGCGACCCTGTCGCGCGATGCCGTCGATGCCGCGCAAGAACTGCTGGACTCCGCGCCCATCATCGCCATCGAAGAAGTCACGCCCGACATCATCACGATGCGTTCGCGCGTGCGCCTGCTGAACGACAAGGGCGATGAAATGGTTGTCACGCTGTGCTATCCGGCCGACGCCAACCTGGCGCAGGGCCAGGTGTCGGTGATGTCGCCACTGGGCTTGAGCCTGATCGGCTCGCGCACCGGCCAACTGGTCACATGGACGGCGCCGAACCAGACCGAGCATTCGGCCAGCATCGAAGAAATTCTGTACCAGCCCGAAGCGGCCGGCGACACCACGGCCTGATGCAACGCGGGCGGTGTCGTACCCGCCGCATTGCCAGGGCGCTGAGATTATCAGCGCCTTTTTTTCGCCCTGCTTTTTGCCCTGCTTTTTGCGCTGATCTCGCGATGGCGCAGGCTACAGGTCGAAGAACACCGTTTCGTACGGCCCCTGCATATGCACATCGAACCGGTAGATAAGGTCGCCACCCCGCTCGTCCTTACGCGCCAGCAGGCTGTGGCGCCGCTCGGCATGCACCGAATTCAAGACCGGGTCCGCGGCATTCGCCTCGGCCTCGTCCTGAAAGTACACGCGCGTGAATACGTGCAGCAAGAGCCCCCGCATGGTCACGATCATGTCGATGTGCGGCGCCTCGCCGTCTGCCTGCGACGCCGGCTTGACCGTGTGGAACGCGTAGCGGTTGCCCAGGTCGGTGCCCGTGCCGCAACGCCCGAACCCCCGAAACCCCATGGCCGATGCCTCGTACACATTGCGCGGATACCGGCCCTGCCCGTCCACGTGCGAAATTTCCACCAGCGCGTCCGACACCGGCATCCCATCGCCGTCCAGCACTCGGCCTTCCAGGCGCATGCGCGTACCGCGCGCCTCGTCATCGGTCAGCGCGGTATCAAAGGGCTGATCGAAGTCGTAACCGTACTGTGCCGCCGTCAGGCCGTACGCGAAATACGGCCCAACCGTCTGCGACGGCGTCTGCCCAAAATTGTCTTGCAAGCCTTGCATCAACATGACGCCTCCTTAACCGTTTTCAAACGGCGTGCAACGCGCGCCGCGCAGCACGATGTCGAACTGGTATCCCAACGCAACGCCCGCTTCGGTCAGGCCCACGCTGAAATCCGCGATCAGCCGGCTGCGCGCCGCTTCGGGCGTACCGTTCAGCATCGGGTCAAAGGCATGCAACGGGTCGCCGGGAAAGTACATTTGCGTGACCAGCCGCGTACCGAAGTGCTGGCCGAACAGGGATAGATGGATGTGCTGCGGGCGCCAGGCGTTGGGGTGATTGCGCCAGGGATAGGCCCCCGGCTTGATCGTCAAGAAGCGGTAGCGGCCATCGGCGTCGGTCAGGCAGCGGCCCGCGCCCAGGAAGTTCGGGTCCAGCGGCGCGTCGTGGCGGTCGGCCTTGTGCACATAGCGGCCGGCCGCATTGGCCTGCCAGATTTCGATCAGCGTGTGGGGCACGGGCCGGCCCAGGTCGTCAACGACGCGGCCCGCCAACACCATGCGTTCGCCGATGGGTTCTCCGTTGCGGCGCGCGTTGCGTGTCAGGTCGTGGTCCAGCTTGCCGACACTATCGTCGCCAAAGACCGGCCGACGCATTTCGCCCAACGCCGCGCTCAGGGGCACCAGCGGCAGCGTCGGACCGCGCAATTCAGTCGAACGATAGTCCTCGTAGAGGTACGCGGGATGGCTGGCCCAGTCCCTGGGCGACAGGCCGGCCGGCGGGCGGGAGGCCGACGGCGATGACTGTCGCGATGACTGTCGCGATGACTGTCGCGATGACTGGGGCGATGACTGTCGCGATGACTGGGGCGATGACGGGCGCGGGGACTGGGGTGGGGACGTTTCGGATGAGCTCATGGGTGTCTCTTGGTCGGATGGTCGGATTGGCGCGCCTGGATCAGGCGCACCAGGCCCAGCAACTGGGCGGTGTGTGGCACGGGCACGCCCGCCGCGCGCGCCCGCGCCACCACTTCGCCGTTGATCGTTTCAATTTCGGTTGGCCTGCTTGCCAGCACGTCCTGCAACATCGACGGCTTGTGGCCGCGATGATGTGCAATGGCGTGCTCGACGCTGGCATGGCATGCCGCCGCGTCGGCGTCGATGCCGCTTGCACGCGCCACGGCGATCACCTCGGACACGACGTTGCGTGCCAGCATCGGGCCGTCATCCACGCTGGCCAGCTGGCCGACCGCGCAGCCCGAGACGGCGCACAGGCTGTTAAGCGCAGCGTTGAAAGCCACCTTTTCCCAGATGGCTTTCCAGACGTTGGGGTCGACTTCGCATTGCAAGCCGGCGTCGTTAAGCACGGTCGCGATGTGGATAACGTCGCTGTCTACGTTGCTGTCGGCATTGGCGTTGGCATGCGCGTTGGCATGCGCATTGGCCCTGCCCGTGAAGTTAGCTACGGCCTCGGCTTCGCCACCCCTGCGGCTACCGCCCGCCGGCCACATGCGGATCACACCGCCGCCATGCGACCTGACGTGCCCTGGCCCCGCCAGATCGGCCGGCCACGTCGTCATGCCGACCAGCACGCGCGCCGGGTCCACGTGGCGCGAAACCGCTTCCAGGTTTCCCAGCCCGTTCTGCAATGTCAGCACCCGCGCAGGCCCTTCGACCAGGGGCGCCACGCTGCGTAGCGCCGCGTCGGTATGCAGGCTTTTCGTAAAGAGAATCAGCAGGTCCGGCGGCTGGCGGCAGTGCTCGGGCCGTGACACCGTCATGCCGTGGATGCGCCTGTCGCCCCGGTCGGTCTCCAGCCGCAACCCGCTGCTGCGTATCGCCTCCAGATGGGCGTCATCGATATCCAGCAAGGTCACCTGCCGGCCGCTCTCGGCCAGCAACCCGCCAAACAGGCAACCCATGGCGCCCGCGCCCAGCATCGCGATGTTCATCGTGAGCCCTCCACGGCGGCAACGGTGCGCAACGGCGGCGCCGCGCGCTTGCCCGGGATATGACGGCGCACCATCAGCAACGCAATCAGCGCAAACACCATGACTGTGCCCAGCAACAGCAGGTAGCCCTGCGAGCCGCCCTGCGTGATGACGGTTGCGCCGACGAAGGCGCTAAGGACGGCGCCAAGACGTCCGAAGGCCAGCGCCCCCGCCGTGCCGGTGGCGCGCACCCCCGTGACGTAGACGTAGGCGCACAGCGCATACATCGTGGACTGCACGGCGTTGACGAACAGACCGTGCACGCCAAACCCGAACACCAGCAAGGACGAGCTCTGCCGCACATCAACCATCAGCATCAGGAAGGCGCTGCCCAGCGCGCCCACGCAGCAGATGGCAAGCGGCCAACGCGAGCCCCAGCGTGTCATGGCGACGGCGCACACCAGCGCGCCGATCACGCCGCCCAGGTTGTAGGCGGTCAGCCCGGACGCGGCCACCGCCAGCGGCAAGCCTTCCGAGGTCAGCATTGTGGGCAACCAGCTGAATGCGCTGTACACCGCCGTCAGGCACATGAAGAACGCCACCCAGATGGCGATGGTGTCGGCGCCGTAGCCCTTCGAGAACAAGGCCCGTACGCCACGCTGCGGCAGGACCCCGGGCTGTTCAAGCGCCTGCTCGACCGCGTCGGTGTAGTGCGCGCCTTGCGGCATGGGCCGGCCCATGCGCCCCAGCAACACGCCCAACTCGTTCCAGCGCTCGGGGCGGCGCGCCAGGAATCGGGGGGATTCGGGCAACGTGGCCATCAGGGCGAAGCCCAGTGCGATGGCCAGCGATCCGCCTATGAAGAACGAGGCGCGCCAACCATACAGGGGCAGGACCTGCGCCGAGAACAGCCCCGCCAGCATCCCGCCCAAAGGCACGCAGACGATGGTGGCGGTGACTGCCAGCGTGCGGCGGCGCGCGGGCGTGAACTCGGCCGTAACGGTGGTGGAACTGGGCAGCGCGCCGCCTATGCCCAGGCCGGCAATGAAACGCAGCACGGCCACGGTCAACGCATCGGGCGCCAGCCCGATGGCGCACGTGGCCGTGCCAAACACAAACACGCTGACAATGACCGCCATGCGGCGGCCGTAGCGGTCGGCGAACAGGCCGGCGAACGCGCTGCCGAGCCCCATGCCGATCAGGCCGGACGCGACGGCGGGCGCGAAGGCTTCGCGCGTGATGCCCCATTCCTGGATCATCATCGGAATCGCAAAGCCGATCAGCTGGCCGTCGAACCCGTCCATGACGATGGACAAGGCGGCAAGCATCACCACAAACTTCTGCATCGACGTGAAGGGGCCGTTGTCAAGCAGGTCGCCGACGTCGGCGTTACCGGGGTCGGGCGACGCGGTGCGAACCGCCGCGTTCTGGGCACTACGAGTCATGCTGGTTCTCCTTTGCGGAAATGGCCCGCGTTCAGTCCCAGGGCGGCGCCATGGGCAGCCCCACATAGTTTTCGGCCAGCGTGGTGCACGCGGCGCGCGATCGGGCCAGGTAGTCGAGTTCGGCGTCTTGCAGCTTGCGGTCGAAGGCATCCGCATCGGGATAGCGGTGCAGCAGCGTCGTCATCCATTTTGAAAAACGCTGCGCGCGCCACACTCGGCGCAGGGCGTCAGCGCTGTAGCTGTCCAGCAGATCGTCTTTGCCGTGCCGGTAGAAGCGCGTCAGCGCGCGCGACAGCAGGCACACGTCGGAAACGGCCAGGTTCAGGCCCTTGGCCCCGGTTGGCGGCACCACATGGGCCGCGTCGCCCGCCAGGAAAAGGCGGCCGTGCCGCATGGATTCGGTCACGCTGCTGCGCATCGCGATGACGGTCTTGTCGAAGATGGGGCCTTCATTGGGCGCCCAGCCGTCGGGGGTGGCAAGGCGCGCGCGCAGTGTGGTCCAGATGCGGTCATCGGACCAGTCGCAGGGGGCGTCGCGCGGGTCGCATTGCAGGTACATGCGTTGCACCTCGCGCGATCGGGTGCTGACCAGCGCAAAGCCGTCGGCGCCCAAGGCGTAGATCAGTTCATCGGATGACGGCGGCGCCTGGCACAGGATGCCCAGCCAGCCGAACGGGTAGCGATGCTCTAGTGTGTGCAAGGCGTGCGAAGCGATGGCGGCGCGGCTGACGCCGTGCGTGCCGTCGCAACCCACGACAAAATCGGCGCGCAAGG
The DNA here is from genome assembly GCF_053543755.1 of Achromobacter semiaridum. Classification (NCBI taxonomy): domain Bacteria; kingdom Pseudomonadati; phylum Pseudomonadota; class Betaproteobacteria; order Burkholderiales; family Alcaligenaceae; genus Achromobacter; species Achromobacter semiaridum. The sequence goes on from NZ_JBLVOL010000016.1 coordinate 12,937, forward strand.
TAACGGGGTCTCCGCCTTCGTCTCGAAACCGCACCACGGGCCCGGATGGCACCGTGATGGATGGGGCAGCGGATGGAGGGGCGGCCTGCCGCATGCCCGCGCGCGGCACGTCATTGCTTTGGGTGACGCCGTGCAGCGTCACGTCGCTGACATTGAAGCGCACGTCGCCTTTCGCCGCCAGCCGGGCATCAAGCAAGTCGTTGATGACTTCGTGCTGCGGGTACACCATCACCGCGCGCCCACGCGTCAGGTCGACAAAGTCGATGCGGCGGTCAAGGCCGCCCACCCGCAACACCGTGCCTTCGTGCCGGAAGCCATCGCTGCGGAGCCGTGCGCCCAAGCCGACTTCCGTCAACACGCCCACCGTGCCCTGCTCCAGCACGCCCGCGCGCAGGGTGGCGCGAATGGCTTCCTGGCTGCGGCATTCCAGTACCACGGAATCCACGCCCTGCAAGTGCAGCAACTGCGACAGCATCAGCCCGGCTGGGCCTGCACCGATAATCGCTACCTGAGTACGCATACATGGTCCTTTTGCAAAGGTGAAGGCGGAGGGGAATGAGGAGTGCAAGGCGAAACTGAAGGTGGACCCGCTTCAAAACGCGTAGTCACGTGGCGTGGTCTTCACGGCCAGCCAGCGCAGGTCGGTAAAGCCGTCGATGCCGGCCTTGCCACCAAAGCGCCGCATGCCGCTTTCCTTCATGCCGCTTTCCTTCATGCCGCTTTCCTTCATGCCGCTTTCCTTCATGCCGCTTTCCTTCATGCCGCGAAACGGCATCTGGGCGGACGGCGTCAGGGTCCAGGAACCTGGGGGCCGGAGTCAGCCTCCGGAACCCCGCGGATAGGATCAGGACACCCGCACTTCCACCAGCGTGGGGCTGCCGCTGGCCATGGCGTCGGCCAGCACCGCGCCCAGGCGCGCGGCGTCCGACACGCGCACGCCGCCGCAGCCCAGCCCCCTGGCCAGCGCAACAAAGTCGATGCCGGGCAGATCGGTGCCCATGATCTTGTCGTGCGGCCCGAAGCCGAACGCCGGCGCAAAGTCCTGCAACGCGGCATAGCGGCGGTTGTTGAGAATCACGAAGGTGATCGGCAGCTTGTGCTGCGCGGCGCTCCAGAGCGCTTGAATCGAATACAGGCTGGAACCGTCGCCGATCAGGGCGATGACGCGCCGGTCGGGCTTGCCCAACGCCACGCCCACCGCCGCGGGCATGCCATAACCCAACCCGCCGCTGTCCATGGTGTAGAAGGTTTGTGTACGCACGTGCGGCAGATAGTGCTGCATGACGGGTCGGGCGCTGGGCGCTTCTTCCACCACGATATCGGACGGGTCGCGCATGGCGGCCAGCGTCTGTAGCACGAAGGCGGTGGACATCGGCGACGACGGCCCGGGCGCGGGACTGGGCGCGCGCCGCGCGGGCAAGGGCCGCATGATGGGCGCGGGCCGCGCCAGCAGATCGCGCAGGCACAGGCGGATGCTGCCCACGGCGGCAAGCCCCGCCGGCGCCCACGCCGCCGTGTCCGGGTCTTCGGTCAGAAGGCAGAGCTCGGCGCCGTCGGGCACGTGCGGCCCGGTCCCATCGACGTGATAGGTGAAGGCCGGCGCGCCCACCACCAGGATCAGGTCGTGCCCTTGCAGGCGGGCAACGATGCCTTCGCGCGCAGCGGGCAAAAACCCGGCGAAGAGGCGATGGCGTTCCGGGAAGCTGCAACGGCCCGACATGGGCGCGGCCCACACGCGCGCGCTGTGCAGTTCGGCCAGCGCCACGATTTCGTTCCAGGCGCCGTCGCGGTCCACAGCGGCGCCCACGACCATGGCGGGGCGTCGGCAAGCGTCCAGCAAGGCGCCGATGCGGCCGATGGCCTCGGGCTGGGGGCGTAGTTCGGTGCTGACGCCGCGACGTGCCAACGGCGGCGACGGCGCGTCCCAGTCGTCTACCGGCACGGACACCAGCACGGGCCCACGCGGCGGCATCATGGCCAGGTAGTAGGCGCGCGCGATGGCCAGCGGCACGTCTTGCGCGCGCGCGGGCTCGGTGCTCCATTTGACGTAAGGCCGGGGCAGCTCGGTGGCGTTGCTGGAGGACAGAAAGGGGTCAAACGGCAGGATGCCGCGCGCCTGCTGGCCGGCGACCACGACCATCGGCGTGCGGTTCTTGTATGCCGTGAACAAATTGCCCATCGCGTTACCCACCCCGGCCGCCGAATGCAGGTTGACCATCGACGCATTGCGCGTGGCTTGCGCATAACCGTCGGCCATGCCCACCACCGTGGCTTCCTGCAAGCCCAGCACATAGCGGAAATCGTCGGGAAACCCGCGGAACATGGGCAGCTCGGTTGACCCGGGGTTGGCGAATACCGACGTCATGCCGACGCGGCGCATCAAGTCGTAGACGGCGTCACGCACGGTCAGCGGCTGCGGCGGCGGGACCGTGTCGGACACGCTACCAGAGGCGTTCAGCGCGCCTAAAAGGCCAAAAACGGGTCCGTTCATAGCTCGGGTCCTTGCGGTGAGGTGGCGGGATTGACCAGGTGCCCGGCTTGCGCCGGGCGCGGTCAATTGCGATGGCAGAGTGTCGCCCCCCCTAGCAGACTTGAGAATTGATATATCGAGACAAAGTCATTACGCTTTGGCATGCCATTCGACCTACACCAATTGGCGGCATTCAACGCGGTCGTAGCCGCCGGCAGCCTCGGACGTGCCGCCGACGCCATGCATGTCACGCAGTCCGCGCTAAGCCGCATCGTGCGCCGCCTTGAAGGCCAGGTCGGCGCCCCATTATTCGAACGTCATTCCAAGGGCATGCAGCTGACCGATATCGGGCTGACGCTGCTGCCGCATTCCACCGCGCTGCTGCGCGATGCCGAAAGCGCCAAAGAAGAAGTCCGTGCGCTGCTGGGCCTGTCCAAGGGCACCATCCGGGTTGGCACGGTGGGCAGCATTGCGTGTTTGATTCTTCCCACCGCACTTACCCGAACCTGCAATCGCTGGCCGACGTTGCAGGTGCAGGTGGTGGAAGGCGTATGGGATCGCCTGGCCGGCGCGCTGCTGTCGCGCGAAATCGACCTGGCCCTGGGCGCGCATACCCAAGACACGGACGAAATTGTCTCGGTGCCGGATTGCCGTTGGGAAGACACCAGCTACGTGGTGGCCAGCACCAGCCACCCGCTGCGTTCCCGCCCCGGCCTTTGCCTGGCCGATACGCTGGCGTACAAGTGGGCGATTCTGCCGCGGGGCACCGAGCCCTTCGAACACATGAACCAGCTATTCACGCGACACCGTTTGCCCATGCCGGACGTCACCGTTGAAACGCGTTCCATCACGGTGCTGAAGAACCTGATTGCCCATTCGGATTTTCTGGGATGGATGCCCGAGCCGATGTATCACGCCGAACTGCGCGCGGGCCAGCTTGACCGGCTGCCGATTCCCGGCGCGTCCGACACGCGCATGCTGACGGCGTTTCGGCGCACGCAGGGGCTGCTGCCCCTGCCCGCCGCGAAGCTGCTGAACGAACTGCGCCAATTGACCAACGGCGTGCCGCTGCGCTAGCCGGCGGCCCGCCCCGCTTCCTGCAATTGCCGCCACAGGATCTTGCCCGTGCTGGACTTGGGCAGCGCGTCCACGAATTCGACGATACGCGGCGCCTTGTAGGCGGCCATGCGGGCGCGGGCCCACGCGATCACTTCGTCTTCGCGCGCGCTGTCGCGGGCCTCGGGCCGCAGCACCAGCAGCGCCTTGACGGTTTCACCCCTGCACGTGTCGGGTACGCCGATCACGCAGGCTTCGTGCACCGCCGGATGCTCGTACAAAGCGTTCTCGACCTCTGCCGGCCACACCTTGTAGCCCGACGCATTGATCATGCGCTTGAGCCGGTCGGTGATGAAAAAATAGCCATCTTCATCCACCCGCCCCAGGTCGCCCGTGCGAAAGTAGCGTTCGCCATCCAGCATGAAAAACGCCTCGTCGTCGGCGGCCGGGTTGTTCCAGTAACCCAGCATCAGCTGTGCGCCGCGCGTGACCAGCTCGCCCACCTGCCCGGCCGCTAATTCCTGCAAGGTGGCCGGGTCCACCACGCGCGTATCGACCCCGAAGGTGGGCACGCCGATGCACTGGCGCTTGTTGCGGTGCATGGGATTGCAGTGCAGGAACGACGCGGTCTCGGTCAGCCCATAGGCTTCGTTGAAGACGATGCCGTAGCGCTCGGCCAGCATGGCCGATACCGCCTCGGGCATGGGCGCGCCGCCGCCGCACAACAAGGCCAGGCGCGACAGGTCATACGATTCGATATCGGGCTGCGCAAAGAAGTCCACCACCATCGCCGGCGGCGCGGCCCACACACTGACGCGATGCCGCGCCATCAATTGCGCCGCCACCTGGCGGTCCCAGCGCGGCAGCAGCACAACGGTGGCGCCCAGCAGGATGGGCAGGTTCATGCAGTTCTGCATGCCAAGCAGATGAAACAACGGCGCCACGCCCATGATGACGGCTTCGGACGTCAGCCCGCGCCACAGCGCCGAGCCGGTCACCGCCGCGCCCAACGTGCCGTGCGTGTGGCGGCAGCCCTTGGGCCGGCCGGTGGTGCCGGACGTATAGGGCAGCAGGCAAAGATCGCCCGCGCGCGCCTGGTGCGGCCGGGGCGGGGCGTTGACCGCCAAGGCGCCGTACCAGGGCACGCCGCCCGGCATGTCCACCTTGCCGCGCGGCGCGGCGATCCAGTCGGGCGGCGGCCTCTGGCCATCACCGCCCGTGCCCAGGTAGTCGGAGTAGGCGTGAACGATGACGCGTTCCAGCCGCCCGTCTTCGACAAAGCCTGCCAGCCGGGGCGCCAGTTCCTGCGCGGCAAACGCCACGCGTGCACCGCTGTCCTTCAAGTAGTGAGCCAGTTCGTCTTCCGTGCTCATCGCGTTCACCGGCACCACGACCGCGTCGGCGCGCAGCACGGCGTAGTAGGCGATGATGAATTGCGGACAGTTCTGGCTCAGCAGCAGCACGCGGTCGCCGGCTGCAACGCCCGCGCTGTGTTGCAGATAGCCGGCCATGGCCTCGACCTCGCGCTTCAGACGCGCATAGTCCAGCACCATGTCGTAGAACACGATGGCGGGCTTGTCGGGATAGCGCGTGGCAGACGACTCCAGGTTGAAGACAAGGCTGGAGCGGGGCTGGTGGATGTGGGCCGGCAAGCCCTTGGGCCATACGTTGGTCCCTGCCGGGGGCGGCGACCGAAAATGCGCTTGCTGCATGCGTGTCTTTCTCCGAGTCCCGTGCAAGGTGCCGGCCGCTTTACGCGGCCATGCCCCGCGCGATGATTTCTTTCATGATTTCATTCGATCCGCCGTAGATCTTGCCTACGCGCGCGTCCGCGTACATCCGGGCTATTGGCGTTTCCAGCATGTAGCCGTAGCCGCCGTGCAATTGCAGGCATTCGTCGATGACCTGACAGTTCATCTGCGTGGTCCACCACTTGGCCATGGCGGCGGTGGGCAGGTCCAGCGTGCCCTGCAACTGGCGCGCGATGCAATCGTCGACAAAGCGCGCGGCGATGGTCGCAACCGTTTCGCATTCCGCCAGCTTGAAGCGCGTGTTCTGCATGTCGATCAGCGGCTGGCCGAATACCTGGCGCGTCTTCGTGTAGGCGACGGTGTCGTCGATGGCGCGCCGCATGGTCGCCACCGCGCCCACTGCAATCAGCAGCCGTTCGCGCGGCAGTTGCTGCATGAGCTGCGTAAAGCCCTGCCCTTCTTCGCCGCCCAGCAGGTTGGCGGCGGGCACGCGTACGTCGTCAAAGAACAGTTCGGCCGTATCGCCGCTTTTCTGGCCCAGCTTTTCCAGCAGCCGTCCGCGACGAAAGCCCGGCAAGTCATGCGTTTCCACCATGATGAGCGAGACGCCGCGCGATCCGGCGTGCGGGTCCGTCTTGACCACCACGCAGATCAGATCGGCGTGCAGGCCGTTGGTGATGAACGTCTTGGACCCATTGATGACGTAGGCATCGCCGTCGCGCGCGGCCGTGGTTCGCACGCTTTTCAGGTCGGACCCGGCGCCCGGTTCGCTCATGGCGATGGCGCCCACGCGTTCGCCCGTGGCCATGCCCGGCAGCCAGCGCTGCCGCTGCGCCTCGGTGCCGTAGTTAAGGATGTAGTGCGCCAGGATGGCGCTGTGCACGTTGTTGCTGAAGCCGTGGACCATGGCGCGCGCCTGCTCGGCCGCCACGATGGCCTCGTGCGCGAAGCTGCCCGCGCCGCCGCCATAGGCTTCGGGCATGCTGACGCACAACAGGCCCAGACGCCCCGCCCGTGCCCAGATGTCCCGATCGGCATGCTGTTGCTTGCGCCACTTTTCCTCGTCGGGCGCGAATTCCTTTTCGAAGATGCGGCGCGTCGCATCCTGGAACAGCGTCAGGTCGGCGTCCATCCACGCGGGGCGTGGCGGTTCCATCGAATTGTGCGGGCGCGTCATGGGCGGCCGCCGCCCACGACGAGCACCTGCCCGCTGACGTAGTTGGATTCAGGCAAGCAGAACAGATAGACCGCGCCGGCGGCTTCGGCGGGCGTACCGGCGCGGCCGATCGGGATCAGGCTTTCGGCGTTCTTGAGCACCTGCGGATTGACGCCCACCTTGATCTGGCGCCCCTGGATGTCCAGCGTGGTGTCGCCGTCGGCCACGGCGTCGGTCAGCCGCGTCTTGATCAGGCCGAACGCCACGCTGTTCACGTTGACTTTGTAGCGGCCCCATTCCTTGGCCAGCGCGCGCGTCAGGCCGTTGATGCCGGCCTTGGCGGCGGCGTAGTTGGCTTGGCCGGCGTTGCCCATCACCCCCGAGGTGGACGAGATATTGACCACCTTGCGGAACACTTCGCGCCCGTCGGCGGCCTCGGCCTTGGCGGCTTCGCGCAGGAAGCCGGACGCGGCGCGCAGGATGCGGAAAGGGGCGGACAGATGCACCGCAAGGATTTCATCCCATTGTTCGTCCGTCATTTTCTGGATGACGTTGTCCCAGGTGTAGCCGGCGTTGTTCACGATGATGTCCAGACCACCGTAGGTGTCGATCGCCGCGCTGACGAAGCGGTCGGCAAAGCCCGGCGCGGTGACGCTGCCGGGGCAAGCGTGAGCCTGGCCGCCCGCCTGGCGGATGCGCGTGACCGTGTCCTGGGCCGGCCCGTCATCCAGGTCGTTGACGATGACCCTGGCGCCTTCGCGCGCCAGTTTCAGCGCGATCTCCTGGCCGATGCCACGCCCCGAGCCGGATACCAGCGCCACCTTGCCTTCAAGTGTTCCCATCGTTTTGTCTCCTGGTTTGTTGCGGACGCCGGCGTCACGCGGCCTGGTACAGCGTGACGACGCACGCGCCGCCCAGCCCCAGGTTGTGCTGCAAGGCCAGCCGCGCGCCTTCCACTTGCCGCAGGTCGGCCTGCCCGCGCAACTGCCAGACCAGCTCGGCGCACTGCGCCAGGCCGGTCGCCCCCAGCGGATGGCCCTTGGACAGCAGGCCGCCCGATGGATTCGTCACGACGCGGCCGCCGTAGGTGTTGTCGCCATCGACAATGAATTTTTCGGCCGTGCCCTCGGGTGTCAGGCGCAGCCCTTCGTAGGTGATCAATTCGTTTGCCGTGAAGCAGTCATGCAATTCGACAACGTCAATGTCGGCGGGGTCCACGCCCGCGGCCTCGTATACGCGGTCGGCGGCGGCGCGCGTCATGTCCAGCCCGACCAGCCGGCGCATGTCGGCGGCATCGAACGTGGTGGGCGTATCGGTCGTCATGGCCTGCGCGGCGATGCTGACGGCGGGCCGCAGGCCGTGGCGCCGCGCGAACTCGTCCGAGCACAGGATGGCCGCCGCCGCGCCGCAGGTGGGCGGGCAGCATTGCAGGCGAGTCAAAGGGTCGAAGATCATGGGCGCGTCCAGCACCTCGGGCAGCGTGACGGTCTTGCGGAACACGGCGTAGGGATTGCGGGCCGCGTGCTGGCGCGCCTTGACCGAGATGCGCGCGAACGTATCGGCGCGGATGTCGTGCTGCTTCATGTAGTCGCGCGCGGCGCCGCCGAAAAACTGCGCGGCGCGCGGCGTGGCGGTGTCGTAGCCCTGCGCGGCGGTCATGGCCGACACGAAGCCGGCAAGCGGCGACGGCCGGTCTTCATACACGCCTTTCAGCGCGCCCGGCACCATCTGTTCAAACCCCACGGCCAGCGCACATTCCACCGCGCCGCTTTCCACCGCCTGGCGCGCCAGGAACAGCGCCGACGAACCGCTGGCGCAATTGTTGTTGACGTTGAAGACGGGAATGCCCGTCAGGCCCACGCCATACACCACGGCCTGGCCCGAAGTGGAATCGCCATAGACGTAGGCGGCATAGGCCTGCTGCACGGCGTCATAGGGCACGCCCGCATCGGCCAGCGCTTCTTGCACGGCGCGCATGCCCATCACGGAATAGGGGTCGCTGGCGCCCGGCTTGCAGAACGGAATCATGCCGACGCCGGCCACCCATACTTTTCGATTCATGCGGGTTCTCCTGAAGTGTGTGGCGGTGGCGGGCTGCGGACAGGCAGATTGCGCATCGCTGCTTGGGCCACCCTTGCCCAGCCCTTGCTCAACCCGTACTTTCCGGCCCGGCTCGCCACGCGGCAATGGCCGCAGGCGTCAAATGGATTGGCGGAAAGTGTCAGGGGCCGATGGCGCGCGGGCGGGCATCGAGGCCGGCGCGCAGGCCAGTTGGGTGCGGCGGTATTCGCCGGGAGACACGCCGGTCCATTTCTTGAACGCGCGATGAAAGGTGCTGGGTTCGGAAAACCCCAGCCGCGCGGCGATGTCCACCAGCGACAGATCCAGACGGCCCAGATATTCGACGGCGGCATCGCGCCGCAGATCGTCCTTGAGCACCTGAAAGCCCTGCCCTTCGTCGCGCAGATGGCGCCTGAGCGTTTGCGGCGTCATCGACAACTGCGCGCTGACCTGCGCCAGCGATGGCAGGTCCCCGGACAAGTCGTTGCGCAGCAGGCGGCGGATGCGATCGGTAAGCGTGGCGCGGTCCTGGTATTTCACCAGCAGGTCGAACGGCGCGTTTGCCAGGAAGGTGTGCAGCGCCTGCGCGTCCTGCACCACGGGCAGCGTCAGCCAACGCGATTCCAGCCACAGGCCCGTGTCGGATCGCCCATAGCGTATCGGCGCATGAAAGACTTTTTGCGCGTCGGCGCTACGCGCGCCGGCTTTGTAATCCACGCCCAGGATGGGCAGGCGACGCCCCGCCAGCCAGTTGGCCACGCCCAGCGTGAAGAAGAGAAACGTGCGTTCGCCGTACCACTGCGTACAGTCCGGCGCGCCCCGCGCATCCAGCACGATGCGCGCGGTATCGCCGCTGACGCACAGCCGCGCGGTGAAGTCGCGCAGCACGCCATGGTAGTAGCGAAACGCGACGCGCAACGCCTGGCCCACGGTGCCCTCCTGCAAGGCCAGGCGGCAGGCGTGGGCGAAGGCGCCCAGCGGCACCGGATGCCGCCCCATGCCCAGAAAATCATCGCGCGTGGCGCGCCGCAACATCCGCAGGATCTGTGCGAACTGGGCTTGCGACACGCGCGCCAGCGGGGCCTGCAACAGGGCGGGCGGCACCTGGGCGCGCCGCAACACGCGTTCCACGTCCACGCCGCGCGTGCGGGCGCCTTGCAGTATCTGGGCGATGTGCCCCACGGCGATGGTGTGATGCGTCATGGCGGATTCCTACGGCGGGGCGCGAACCGACTCGGGTCGATGGTAGCGAAAGGCATGCGGCCAAGGAATGCCCGGCGTGAGCATTCCCGCCAAGCGGAATCATCCATTTCGCCATTGGATCGCCGCAAAGCCGCGCCTAGACTGGCTTTTGCCGCTGGCCGGCTGCCTCTTCGTATTTACCGGAGTCCCTCTTTGGATACGCCGAACACCGCCCCGCTTGCGGGCATCAAGGTGCTGGACCTGTCACGATTGTTGCCCGGCCCGCTGGGCGCGCAGTATCTGGCCGACCTGGGCGCCGACGTCATCAAGATCGAGGACACGCAGGCGGGCGACTACGCGCCGCCCGCGTTGCGCGCCGTGTGCAACCGCAACAAGCGCGGGCTGCGGCTGGACCTGAAGCATCCCGAGGGGCAGGCGGCGCTGGCAACCTTGGCGCGCGACGCCGACGTGGTGATCGAGAGTTTCCGGCCCGGCGTGACGGCGCGGCTGAAAGCGGACTACGCAACGCTGTCGCGCCACAACCCTCGGCTGGTGTATTGCAGCATCACGGGCTACGGGCAAGACGGGCCGCTATGCGATGCAGCGGGGCATGATCTGAACTATGCGGCGGTGGCGGGCGTGGCGGACCAGATGGGATGCGGGCCGGACCAGCCGGCCTTGTCGAACCTGCCGGTGGCCGACATTCTGGGCGGGTCGCTGACGGCGGTGATGGGCATCCTGGCGGCGCTGGTTGATGCGCAGCGCACGGGGCGCGGACGCTATGTGGATATCGCCATCGCCGACGGCTTGCTGGCGGGCGCGGTGGTGCCGCTGGCCACGCTGAACGCGCACGGCGCGACGCGGCCCGCCGGCGGTGACACCTTGTCGGGCGCGCTGGCGTGCTACGGCCAATACCGCACGCAGGACGGCCGCTATCTGGCCGTTGCGGCATTGGAACCGAAGTTCTGGGACACCCTGTGCCGCAGGCTTGAGCGGCCGGATCTGCGGGCCTTGCATCGGGATGAAGACGCGACGCGGCAAGCGTTGGTGCGGTCGGAATTGCAGCAGCTGTTTGGGTCGCGACCATTGGCGCATTGGCTGCAAGTGCTGGACGGCGCCGACTGCTGCGTCGCGCCGGTGCTGAAGCTGGCCGAAAGCCTGGCGCACCCCCACTACGCCGCGCGCGGCATGGTACACGCCGCACGGCACCCCGAGTACGGGGCCGGCGCGCAGGTGGGCAGCCCCGTCAAGATGTCCGGCTTCCAGTTCGCCATCCGACGCCCGGCGCCGCTGCCGGGCGAACACACCCACCAGATCCTGCGCGATGCCGGCTATGACGACGCCGCCATCGCGAGCCTGTCCGCGCGCGGCGTTGCGCGTTGAGCCCGGCGGGAAGCAGTTGCCGTGCCCCTTGCTGTGACGCTTGCCGTGCCTTGCTGTGCCTTTCGCCGTGCCCCTTGCCGTGCCCCATAACAAATCAGGACGGAGACAACCATGACGGATTCCTCTCGCAGCATCGCCTTGCCCCGACGCCGCAGCCTGCTCAAGCTGGGGCTGATCTTGCCGGCCACGTTGGGCGTTTGGCCCGCCGCCCACGCCGCCACGTTTCCGGTGCGCCCCATCACGTTGATCGTGCCGTTTCCGGCGGGCGGCGCCACCGATACGCAGATGCGCGCGCTGGCCGTGGCGGCTTCCAAAGAGCTGGGCCAGACCGTCGTCATCGCGAACCGGCCCGGCGCGGGCGGCACGTTGGGGCCGGCCGCGATGGCGCAGGCGGCGGCGCCGGACGGCTACACGATCTCGGTCGTGGTGGGCACGCTGTTTCGCTACCCCTTCCTGCAACAGGTCAACTACGACCCGGTCAAGGACTTCACCTACATCGCCTGCATGACGGCCTATTCCTACGGCATCGTGGTGCGCCAGGATGCACCCTGGAAAACGCTGGATGAACTGATCGCCCACGCGCGCGCCAACCCCGAGAAAATCAGCTACGGCGGCACGGGCGCGGGCGGCTCTGGCCGCATCGCCATCGAGCGCCTGTCGCGCTTGACCGGGGCGCGGTTCAACTTCATTCCGTACAAGGGCGCGGCCGAGGAAACGACGGCGCTGCTGGGCGGCCACATCCAGATGGTGTCGGACGCGGGCTGGGGCCCGATGATCGACACGGGCCGCGCACGGCTGTTGGCCATCGTGGGCGACGCTCGCGCCAAGCGCGTGCCGGACGTGCCCACGATGACCGAACTGGGCTACCCCATCGTGGCCACCAATCCCGTGGGCATCGCGGGCCCCAAGGGCATGGATCCGAAGATCGTCGCCGTGCTGCAAAAGGCCTTCCACCGCGCCTCGCAAGATCCCGAATACAACCGCGCGCTGGACAATGCAGACCAGCCGCACATGCTGATGGACAGCGCGGCGTACACGGAATTTGCCATCAAGCAGGTGGCCGAGGAAAAACACTTTGTGGCCGAACTGGGCTTGAAGATGCAATAAGGCCGGGCGCAAGAAAGCCGCGCGGGATGTCCGCGCGGCGGGTGCGGCAACGGCAGCTTAACGGCCGGCGGCCTTGGCGCTGATGCCGTTGGCCACGCCCATGTCTACCTTGGGCACGTCGCGGATCAGCACCCGGACGTCTTCGCCCGAGATATCGATACTGGTGCACACGGCCTGGTTCAGCGCGGCGATCAGCGCGGCCTTCTTGGCTTCGTCGCGCCCTTCGATCAGCGCCACGTCGACGCGCACCATGCGCTTGCCGATTTCACCGGCCACGATTACGTTTTCGGCGGGCACTTCCTGCAACACGATGCGCACGCTGGGAAGCGGCGCGGCAATGCTCTGGACAACCGCGTCGGACGCGGCGCGCAACAAGGCGGCCTTCTGGGCGGCCGAGTGGCCTTGCAGGATCTGGACATTCAAAATGGGCATGACGGCTTCCGGTTATTCGAACGGGGAACGCCGGACGCGTGACCGGCCAGCCATCATAAAACGACTTTGCCCGCGTGCAAGCGATTGCACGCGGGCAAAGTCAATGCGCTCCGAAACACCGGGGCGCAGGGATGCGAACAAGGATCAGGCGGCCTGGTCGCGAGGCTCGTGCACGGGCTGGCCTTCCAGATCGACCGCGACCGGCTCGGCCGTGGCATTTTCCGTCAGTGCCGGGGTCACCAGTTCAACGACCTTCTTGCGCGACAGCATGCCCAGGAATTCGTCGTCTTCACCCGTAACGGCAACCGGTTGGTCGCTGTGCACCAATTGCGCCAGCACTTCGCCCAGGCCGGCCGTGGCCGGCACGGACGCCAGGTCTTCCACGAAGCGCGACACGTCGCGCACGCCTTCCTGGATGGCCTGCTCGGCCGCCTTGGCGGTCAACACGCCGGCCAGACGCTTGCCGTCCAGCACCGGGGCGTATTCGTAGTCCATGGCGCGCATGCGGGCCAGCGCGTGGGCCGGACGCGAACGCATCGTCAAGGTCAGGCGCGCCGGGTTGACAGCGTGCGTGGCGTTCAGCACCTTGGTGCGGTTCACGTCTTGCAGGAACGACTGCACGTAGTCGTTGGCCGGGTTCAGCAGAATGTCTTCCGGCGTGCCTTCCTGCACCAGTTCGCCGTCTTTCAGGATGGCGATGCGGTTGCCCAGGCGCAGCGCTTCGTCCAGATCGTGCGTGATGAACACGATGGTCTTGTTCAGCTTGGCTTGCAGTTGCAGCAGCTGGTCCTGCATTTCGCGGCGAATAAGCGGGTCCAGCGCCGAGAACGCTTCATCCATCAGCAGAATTTCGGCATCGGTGGCCAGCGCGCGGGCCAAGCCCACACGCTGCTGCATGCCGCCGGACAACTGATGCGGATACTGGTTTTCAAAACCGGCCAGGCCCACTTGCTCAAGCCAGTCGCGGGCGCGCTTTTCGCGCTCTGTCTTGCCCACGCCCTGCACCGTCAAGCCGTACGCGGCGTTGTCCAGCACGGTGCGGTGGGGAAACAGGCCAAAGCGCTGGAACACCATGCTCATCTTCTTTTGACGGAAGACTTCCAGGTCGCGCTTGTTCAAGCTGACGACGTCCACGCCATCAACCAGGATGTGGCCGGCGCTGGGTTCGATCAGGCGGTTGAAGTGGCGGATCAGCGTCGACTTGCCGGACCCGGACAGGCCCATGATGACGTAGATGCTGCCCTCTTCAATCGACAGGCTGATATCGCGCAGGCCCAGCGTGTGGCCGCTTTCGGCCAGCAGCTGTTCCTTGCTCATGCCACCCTGGGCGGCCGCCAGCCATTTCTTCGGATGCGATCCAAAGACCTTGTAGATGTTCTTGACTTCGATCTTGCTCATCGCTGGCCTCCCATGCGCATGCGCTGTCCATACGATTGCGTGATCCGGTCGAACAGCACGGCCAGCACCACGATACCCAGACCCGCCAGCAGGCCACGGCCCACTTCCAGACGGTTGATGCCCAGCAACACTTCATAGCCCAGGCCGCGCGCCCCGATCATCGACGCAATCACCACCATGGACAGCGCCATCATCGTGGTCTGGTTGATACCGGCCATGATGTTGGGCAACGCCAGCGGCAACTGCACGCCAAACAGCTGCTGGCGCGGGTTGGCGCCAAAGGCGCGCGACGCTTCCAGCACTTCGCGGTCGACCAGGCGGATGCCCAGGTCGGTCAGGCGGATCAGCGGCGGCACGGCATAGATCACGGTGGCGATGATGGCGGGGATCTTGCCCAGGCCAAACAGCATCACGACGGGAATCAGGTAGACGAAGCTGGGCATCGTCTGCATCACGTCAAGCACGGGCAGCATGATGGAACGCAGCCAGTTGATGCGCGCCATCAGCACGCCCAGCGGGATGCCGATCAGCACCGACAGGCCGGCGGCCATGATCATCAGCGCCAGCGTCTGCATGCCGGCGTCCCACAAGCCCAGCACGCCGATGACGCACAGCAGTGCGCCCATCGCCAGGCTCAGGCCGATGCGGCGGCTGACGCCCCACGCGATGGCGATGGTGACGGCCACGACGGCCCACCAGGGCGAGCTGCGCAGCAATTGCTCCAACCACACCAGGGCGTGCAGAACCGGCTGAGACAGGGTCTCGAGCGTGTCCGCGTAGTTGGTGACCAGGTGATCGACAAACCCGTCGATCGCCGCCCTGACCTGACGGGCGGGAATAATTTCAGGAAACATAGTTTCGACTCCATTCTTGGGCGCTTTCCGGCGGCCGGTGGCCACCACGCATTCCGGATTCCGGATGGGCATGCGGCCCGGGCGCTTGCTTGACGAAAGCGGGCCACAAAGCGGGCCACAAAGCGGGCCACATACGGTGCAACGCCTTTTGCTGGCGGCGGGGCAACCAGCGCCCGGCCAGCGGCCATCTCAGGGGAAAAAACCCGATGCAAAGACCGCAACGGGCTTTTTCCCTTAAGGCGGCCGGGGGGGG
>NZ_JBLVOL010000016.1:28126-42094 GCF_053543755.1 Achromobacter semiaridum
GCGGGGGGCCGACTTCCGATACGGTTACAGGGCGCTTTGGACGCGCCCGGCGACGTCGGCCGGGACCCACTTGGTCCAGACGTCGGGCTTGTTCTTCAGGAACCACTTGGCCACGGCGTTGGATTCATCGCCGGACTCTTCCATGTGGGCCAGCGTTTCGTTGATGACGGGCAGCGGCACCGACACCTTGGACAGGAACTCGGTCAGCTTGGGCGCTTCTTCCGAGAACTTGGTGTTCACCGCCGTGAAGACGGGGTTATCCGGGTAGGCGCTGGGCTCGGGCTTGGCGCACTTGGACGACGTCAGGCACTTGTGCTTTTCGGCATCGTAAGGCGGCATGTCGAGCTTGACCAGATCCATCGCGCCAACCAGCGGCGTGGGCGACCAGTAATAGAACACCACGTTCTGCTTGCGCTTGTAGGCCGACATCAGCGCGGCTTTCTGCGCAGCGCCGGTGCCGGGCGAGTACAGGGTGTAGCTGTCATCCAGCTTCAAGGCGTGGAACAGGTTGTTGCTGGTGACTTCGCAACCCCAGCCCGCCGGGCAGCCGTAGAAACGGCCCTTGCCGGGTTCTTCCGGATCCTTGAATTCGTCCTTGAACTTGGGCAGGTCGGCGGCCGACTTCAGTTCGGGCAGGCGTTCAGCGGTGTAACGGGGGATGTACCAGCCTTCGGCGCCCATGTAGAGGTCGCCGATGCGCTTGACCTTGCCGGTCTTTTGCGCGCGCTCCCAGGGGTCCGCCACGCTGTTCAGCCAGATTTCGGTATTGATATCCAGATCGCCGCGCTCCAGCGCGGCCAGGGCAGGCAGCGTTTCCGTCGGCAGGGTTTCGGTTTTGCAGCCGTAGCCCTTTTCCATGATGAAACGTTCGACATCGACCAGAACCAGATTGGATTCCCAGTTCATGGCGCCGAAATTGACCGGGCGCTTGATTTCACATTGCGGGGCGTCGGCGGCTTGGGCCGCGCCGGCGAATGCAAACAGAACGGCCGCGGCGGCCAGGGTCTTGACAGGGGTAAAACGCATTGGCTTTTTGCCTCCATAGGTTCAAGGACACACGCCGGGCCTGGCCCGGAAGTGCCGTGGAGCTAAGGGGGTTGTGCGGAAGACGGGCAGAACCGCCAATACAAACCGACACTAGCGACAAGAAGAACCGCAAAGGCGCGGGTTCTTGCAAGACAGGAGTTTCAAAAACACGATTTTTGAAAACCCACAGAAATTGAACAAAACTGAACGAAGAAGGCAGCATCTTAAACGAAATTGCTGCGCTACCCAAGCCCGAGCTTGAATAAGTCAGATACATTCGCGGCCGAAAAGCTACGGGATTACCCTTGTCAATACGGGGCGATTCGGGAATTTCCCCTGGGGAATATTGGTTTCAAATGAACGATACATTTAGTTAATATTTTGATCTTATCAGTACATACAGCGCGTTCCAACAGCCCCGAAACCGCGATCCGGTCCGCCGCCGACGTCTTTTTGATGGACCTTGTTCAGGCTGCGTTCAGCTTAAATTCAACTTCTGGTCAGCCGACAGGGCTTCCGGGTCGCCATACATGTAGTCGCGCCGCCATGGGTAGGCCAGGTCCGCCGGGTGGTCCAGCTCGTCGGAACGCCCCACGGCGGGCGGTTGGCCCAATATCTGGTGCAGCGCGATCCAGCCGTGCTCGAACGCCATGGCGCAGCCCGCCAGGTACAGGCGGTAGGCGCGCAGCGAGCGCGCGCCCTCTTCCCCTTTCAGCACCTGCGCCGCTTCGGGCAGCCGGGCTTCCAGCGCATCGCTCCATGCCCACAGCGTGCGGGCGTAGTGCGGGCGCAGGTTTTCGACGTCCACCTCTTCCAGGCCTCCATTGGTCATCGCCTGCATGACCACGCTGATGTGCGTCAGTTCACCGCCCGGGAAGATGTACTTTTCGATGAATTCGCCCATGCCGTTGCCCAGTTCGGCGTTGTAGACGCCCGCCGCGGTAATGCCATGGTTCATGATCAGCCCGCCGGGTCGCAACAGGCGGCGCAGCTTGGCGAAATAGCCGTCCAGTTGCGCGCGGCCCACGTGCTCGAACATGCCCACCGACGCAATCTTGTCGAACGGCGCGGACTCATCCAGCTTGCGGTAGTCCAGCAGCGACATGCGCACGCGGCCCGACAAGCCCTTTGCCTCGATCAGCTTTGTCACATAGGCGTGCTGGTTGCGCGACAGCGTGATGCCGGTGGCATCCACGCCATAGTGTTCGGCTGCCCACAACAGCAGCCCGCCCCAACCCGCGCCCACATCCAGGAAGCGCTCGCCCGGGCGCAGCCGCAGCTTGCGGCAGATGTGATCCAGCTTGGCCTCCTGGGCCTGCGCCAGCGTCATGTCGGGCGTGCGGAAATAGGCGCAGGAATACACGCGGCGCGGGTCCAGCCACAGCGCATAGAAGTCATCCGACAGGTCGTAGTGGAATTCGATCTGCTTGGCGTCGCGCTCGATGGAATGGCGCCACACCGACATCACGCGGCGCACCAGCTCGGTCAGCCAGCCGCCGCGCGCGGCCTCCACGGGCGAACCCGGCAGCAACGCCGAGGCGGCCGCCATGACGTCGCGCATATTGCCTTCGATATCGATGCGCCCTTCCACGTAGTCCTGGCCCAGCACGCCCACGCCGCCTTCGGCCAGATGGGCCAGCGCGGCCTTGTCATGCGTGACGAATCGCACGCGCGGATCGGGCGGCCCCACCACCGCGCCGTCGGGCAGCACCAGTTGCACCGGCACGGGCAGGGCTTGAAGTTTGCGTTCCACGACAGACAGCAAAGGATTCACGGCATCTCCTCTGAAACGACAGGTCGCCGGGGACTTTATCGGAAAAGCGATGACATTTCCCTGTCAGGTGGCGCGTGATAAAGTCGCTGGCTTGGCGCAGAACCGACGGGTAACCGATACGCGCGCCCTGTCCCTGCGTTTTACCGCGATCACCATGTCCCCATCATCTGTTTCCCGCAGCGGCCTGCCCGGCTGGCTCATTCTCATGGGCGCGCTGACCGCGATCGGTCCGTTCGCCATCGATATGTATTTGCCCGCGTTCCCGACCATCGCGGCAAACCTGGGCGTGCCGCGTGGCGATGTCGAACGCACGCTGGCCGCCTACCTGATCGGGCTGGCGCTGGCCCAGGTGTTCTACGGCCCGATGGCCGACCGCTTCGGCCGCAAGCCGCCGCTGATGGTGGGCCTGGCGCTGTTCATGGTGGCGTCCCTGGGCTGCGCGCTGTCGGGTTCCGTTGAAGCGCTGACCGGCTGGCGCGTGGTGCAGGCCATGGGCGGCGCGGCCGGTATCGTGATCCCGCGCGCCGTCATCCGCGACCACTATGAAACCCACGAGGCGGCGCGCGCGATGTCGCTGCTGATGTTGATCATGGGGCTGGCCCCGATTCTTGCGCCGCTGGCGGGCGGGCAGTTGCTGGCTATCGCGTCGTGGCGCAGCCTGTTCTGGATCATGCTGGCGGGCGGCGCGATGTTGATGGTGGCGGTGGCCCGCATCATGAAGGAATCGCTGGCGCCCGAGCGCGTGGTGCCCCTGCGCTGGAGCACCATCCTGCGCAACTATCGCGACCTGTTCCGGCATCGTGGCTTCATGGCGCACAGCCTGGCCGGCGGCTTCGGCCAGGCCGGCATGTTTGCCTACATCATTGGTTCGCCGCGCGTCTTTATCGAGCTGTACGGTGTGCAGCCGCAGTATTACGGGCTGCTGTTCGGCACCAATGCGTTGTCGCTGATCGTCTGCTCGCAGATCAGCGCCCGCCTGCTGCGCACCTACAAGCCCCGCCAATTGCAACGCTGCGCGCTGACGTCGCTGGCCGCCGCCAGCCTGGTCGCGGTGGGCTTGACGCTGGCCGGATGGATGACGTTGGCTCTCTTGATGGTGTGCCTGATCTGCTACATGGGCAGCCAGGGTTTCGTGAACCCGAATTCGGCCGCGCTGGCTTTGTCGGACCAAGGCAAGCGCCTGGGCGCGGCGTCGGCGCTATTGGGGACGCTGCAATTGTCCTGCGGCGCATTGGCCGGCTTTGCGGTCAGTGCCTGGCAGACGGACAGCGCCCTTCCCCTGACCACCACGCTGGCCACCTGCGCCTGCCTGTCCTGGATCTCGGGCCGTGTGGCGCGTTCGCACACGGCCTGACGCACCGCCGCTTGATTTACCTGCGTTTTTCGTATTAGAATCTACGTCTTCACATGAAGTTTCCCGTGCGGGACTACTATGCTTTGTAGTTCAGCACTCTGACCCCAACCGCGCATTTCGGTACTTTGGCAAAAACCCAGGTACACGGCGGATGGCAGGCAGCGGGTATAAGCACGGGGCAGGTTCCACTTGCCCCTCATCCACTAAGACTGGGTGGCCGGCAAGGCAGCGCAACGCAACACAGCGCGCCTCAAACAGCCCGGCGGCTAAAACCCTGTCTACCTCCCCCAAGCGATGCGCGACAAGAACGACATAAAGAGGTGCATCCATGGCACGCGTATGCCAAGTGACCGGCAAAGGCCCGATGGTGGGCAACAATGTTTCGCACGCGAACAACAAGACCAAGCGTCGCTTCCTGCCCAACCTGCAATCGCGCCGGTTCTGGGTTGAAAGCGAAAACCGCTGGGTTCGCCTGCGTGTTTCGGCCAAGGCCATCCGCACGATCGACAAGAACGGCATCGACGCCGTGCTGGCCGAAATGCGTGCCCGCGGCGAACTGGCTTAATCAGCCTACCCGCCAATCTACATACTAGGAGCACGACATGGCCAAAGGTATCCGCGAAAAGATCAAGCTCGAGTCGACTGCCGGCACGGGTCATTTCTACACGACGACCAAGAACAAGCGCAACATGCCCGAGAAGATGCTGATCAAGAAATTTGATCCGGTCGCTCGCAAGCACGTTGACTACAAGGAAACCAAGCTGAAGTAATTCAGCCGGTTTTCCCTGCTAGTGAAAAAGCCCCGCCATCGCGGGGCTTTTTTTGTTGGCGCGAGGCGTTTTTTATTATTGCCGCGCGGCAAAGCGGCGTGCTTCAATTGGCCGCAACCCCGCCCCGACCCCTTGCCTGCGATATCCGCCATGCTTCGTCCCTGCCTTACTTTGCTGCGCCGCGCGCTGGCGCCCGCACTCCTGGCCCTGGCACTGACGCCCGTTGGCGCCGCCTCCGCCAAGGACAAGGAACCGCCGATACGCATCGGCGAGATCAACAGCTACAAGGCCATTCCCGCCTTTCTGGGCCCGTACAAAAAGGGCTGGCAGCTGGCAGTGGAAGAGGTCAACGCCGCCGGCGGCGTGTTGGGCCGGAAGCTGGAAGTGATTTCGCGCGACGACAACGGCAACCCGGGCGATTCCGTGCGCGCCGCGCAGGAGCTCATTGCCCGCGAAAAGGTCGAGCTGATCTTCGGCGGCTTTCTGTCCAACACCGGCCTGGCGCTGACGGACTTCGCCAAGCAACAGCGGGTGTTTTTTCTGGCCGCCGAGCCGCTGACCGACAAGATCACCTGGCAAGAAGGCAACCGCTACACGTGGCGCCTGCGCCCGTCCACGTGGATGCACGTGGCGGCCCTTGCGCCCAAGGCCCTGGCATTGCGCAAGAAACGCTGGGCCATCGTCTACCCCAATTACGAATACGGGCAATCCGCCGTGGCCACCTTCAAGGCCATGATGAAGTCGTTCCAGTCCGATGTGGAATTCGTGGCGGAACAGGCCGTGCCGCTGGGCAAGGTGGACGCCGGCGCGGTGGTGCAGGCCCTGGCCGACGCCAAGCCCGACGCCATTTTCAACGTGTTGTTCGCCGCCGACCTGACGCGGTTTGTGCGCGAAGGCAATACGCGCGGCTTGTTCGAGAACGTGCCGGTGGTGTCCGTGCTGTCGGGTGAACCGGAATACCTGGAGCCCTTGGGCGCCGACACGCCCGCCGGCTGGATCGTGACCGGCTACCCCTGGTATGCCATCGACACCCCCGCCAATACCGCCTTCGTGGACGCCTACAAGAAGCGCTACAACGAAACGCCCAAGGTCGGCTCGGTGGTCGGTTATGCCTCCTTGATGTCGATCGCCCAGGGGCTCAAAGCCGCCGGCGCCGTTGATACGGAAAAGCTGGTGGACGCGTTTGGCGGCCTGAAAGTGGACACGCCCTACGGGCCGATCCACTACCGCAAGATCGACCACCAATCGACGATGGGCGTCTACGTGGGCGTCACGACGCTGGAAGACGGCAAGGGCGTCATGAAAGACTTCGCCTACATCGACGGCGCGCGCTTGCAGCCGCCCGATGAACAGGTGCGCAAGATGCGTCCCGCCGACTGATGAGCCTGTCGGGGCTGCTGTCGCAGCTGCTTAACGGCTTGGCGGACGCCAGCGCCTTGTTCCTGGTGGCCGCGGGCTTATC
The DNA here is from genome assembly GCF_053543755.1 of Achromobacter semiaridum. NCBI lineage: Bacteria > Pseudomonadati > Pseudomonadota > Betaproteobacteria > Burkholderiales > Alcaligenaceae > Achromobacter > Achromobacter semiaridum. The sequence continues at coordinate 34,513 of NZ_JBLVOL010000016.1, forward strand.
GCTGATCTTCGGCGTGACCCGCGTGGTGAATTTCGCCCATGGCTCGTTCTACATGCTGGGCGTGTACCTGGCGTGGACCTTCACCAACTGGTTCGGCACGGGCGCCGCTTATTGGCTGGGGCTGCTGCTGGCCGCGCTGGTGACGGGGCTGGTCGGCCTGGCCGCCGAATGGTTGGTGTGCTGAAGCGGCTGTACCGGGCGCCCGAACTCTTTCAATTGCTGGCCACGTTTGCGCTGGTGCTGATCATCGGTGATGCGGCACTGGCCATCTGGGGCCCCGAGGACCTGTTCGCCGCGCGCGCGCCCGGGCTGTCCGGCGCCGTGCAAATCCTGGGGCGGCGCTATCCGCAATATGACCTGCTGCTGATCGCCGCCGGCCCCGTCGTGCTGGGGCTGCTGTGGCTGCTGCTGATGCGCACGCGCTGGGGCCGCCTGCTGCGCGCCGCCTCCGAAAACCGCAACATGCTGGCCGCCCTGGGCGTGAACCAGGCGTGGCTGTTTACGTCGGCCTTCACGCTGGGCGCGTTTCTGGCCGGGCTGGGCGGCGCGCTGGCCGCGCCGCGCGTGCCGGCCACGCTGGGCCTGGACCTGGAAATCATCGCCAGCGCTTTTGTCGTGGTGGTAGTGGGCGGTCTGGGCTCGATTCCCGGCGCGTTCCTGGCGGCGGTGCTGATCTGCTCGGTCAAGGCTGTCTTCGTATTCCTGGGCCAGGTCGCCATCGGCCCCTGGGTATTCAACCTGTCCAAACTGACTTTGCTGGCGGAATTTGCCGTGATGGCGGTCGTGCTGGTGGTGCGCCCCTGGGGCCTGCTGGGGAAGCCGCCCGCCCCCTCGTCCCACGCCGGCGCGCCCGAACGCCCGATCACGCCTGCCGGCCCGCGCCTGCGGGTCGCCTACGGCACGCTGCTGGTGCTGCTGGCCCTGGTGCCCGTCGCCACGCTGCACTGGCCGTATCTGGGCATCCTGATGACGGAGATCCTGATCGCCGCCCTGTTCGCCGCCAGCCTGCATTTTCTGACCGGCCTGGCGGGCATGACGTCGTTCGGCCACGCCGCCTGGTTTGGCCTGGGCGCGTATGGGGCCGCCCTGCTGCTGAAGCTGGCCGCCATTCCCATGGAAGCCGCGCTGTTGCTGGGCCCCTTCGCCGCGGCGTTCGGAGCGCTGTTGTTCGGCTGGTTCTGCGTGCGCTTGTCCGGCGTGTATCTGGCCATGTTGACGCTGGCCGTGGCGCAAATCCTATGGGCGATGGCCTATCAGTGGGACGACGTCACGGGTGGCAGCAACGGGCTGATCGGGCTATGGCCGTCGGCGTGGCTGACGCAGGGCCCCTGGTTCTATTACGTGACGCTGGCGCTGTGCGCGGCAGGCATCGCATGGCTGCGCCGGCTGGCGTTTGCGCCGCTGGGCTATGCACTGCGCGGCGTGCGCGATTCGCCGCTGCGCGCCGAGGCGCTGGGCATGGACACCCGCCGCGTACAGTGGGCGGGCTTTGTCGCAGCGTCCTTCGCTGCCGGGCTGGCCGGGTCGTTGTACGCCTTTTCCAAGGGCAGCATCGCGCCGGACGTGCTGGCGGTCAGCCGGTCGGTAGACGGGCTGGTGATGGTGTTGCTGGGCGGCCTGCAAACGCTGGCGGGGCCGCTGGTTGGCGCCGCTGCCTACACCTGGCTGCAAGACGTTGCCGCGCGCAGCACCGAGTACTGGCACGCGGTGTTGGGCGTGGCCATCCTTGTGCTGGTCATGGCATTTCCCGACGGTCTGGCGGGCGCCGCTGCGCGGCTGAACCGGAGGCGCGCATGACGCCCCCCACCGCCCCCTTGTTGCAGGTGCAAGGCCTGCGCAAGTCCTTTGGCGGGATCGACGCCTTGGCGGGCGTGTCGTTCACGCTGGACGCCGGTCAGATGCTGGCGCTGATCGGGCCGAATGGCGCGGGCAAGTCCACCTGTTTTAACGCGCTGGGCGGCCAGTTGCGGCCCGACGCGGGATCCGTGCGCCTGGGTGGCCGTGAATTGGTCGGCCTGTCGGCGGGCAAGATCTGCCGGCTGGGCGTGGGCCGCACCTTCCAGACCGCTGCCACATTTCGTTCGATGACGGTGTGCGAAAACGTGCAGACCGCGCTGCTGGCGCGCGACCGGCTGCTGTTTAGCCCCTGGCGCCGCGCCGGCGGCCATGCGCGGGACGAAGCCATGAACCTGCTGGCGCAGGTGCACATGGCGGACAAGGCCCACGCGCATTGCGGCACGCTGGCCTATGGCGACGTCAAGCGGGTGGAACTGGCCATGGCCCTGGCGCATCAACCACGGCTGCTGTTGATGGATGAACCCACGGCGGGCATGGCCACCAACGAGCGGCACGCCTTGATGCGGCTGACGCGCGAGGTGGCCGACACCCAGCGCATCGCCGTGCTGTTCACGGAACACAGCCTGGACGTGGTGTTCAAACACGCCGACCGCATCGCGGTACTGGTGCGCGGGGCCCTGCTGGCCGAAGGCGCCCCCGCCGTCATCGCGGCGGATGAACGCGTGCGCGCCGCCTACCTGGGTACGGAAACCCCCTGATCCGCCGGGGCTTGCGCGGGCGTCTGGCATTCCCAGAATATCCGCGCCTGACAGCCCGCACAGATACCGCGATCCAGCTTGGCGTAGATTTCGCGCAGCGCGGTCGCCTTGTCCGGGTAGATATGGTCTGCCCCCAGCCGATCCAGGAACCCCGTTCGGCGCCACATGTCCAGCACTTCGGGCCGGGGGCGGTGGAAATACAGGTCACCGCCCATCGCGCGCCGCGCAACAAGTTCGTCTTCCCATACCTCGGCGCCGGCCAGATCGATGAAGTTCATGCTCTTGGCCATCACCAGCAGATGGCGCGGCGCGTCGGGGGCTTCGCGCAATTCGTGCAGGCGCTGCGCCACGTGCGCCGCCGCACCGAAGTAGATGGATCCTTCCATGCGCAGCAACTTCAATTGCGGGCATTCCGGCAGCGCGTCCGGCTGGTGCGCAAGCACCACGAAGCGCCGATCCGGCCCGCGCGAATCAAAGCCCATCGTGCGCATGGCGGGGCGCGAGGTGCGGTGCAGGTACGCCATCAGCGACAGCACGGTGCCCAGCAGAATGGCCACTTCCATGCGGATGGTGACGGTGGCGGCCAGCGTGGCGGCGGCAATCGCACATTCGCCCGGTTGCATCCGGATCAATTGGCGCCAACGGGGAATGTCCAGCAATGTCCAGGCCACCAGCAACAACAGCCCTGAGATAGCGGCGTTGGGAATCATGGCCAGCAGCGGTGCGGACAGGGCCACCAGCAACACCAGCAGTACCGCCGAAAATACCGCTGCCAGCGGCGTCTTGGCGCCCGCTTCAAAATTGGGAATCGACCGGTTCAGCGAACCGCAGGACAGGTAGCAGGAAAAGAAACCACCGACGATGTTCGACAGCCCCTGCCCCACGAATTCGCGGTTGGCGTCGATACGCTGGCCCGACCGGGTGGCCACCGCCTTGGCAATGGAGATCGATTGCGCCAGGGCCACGATGGTCAGCGCGAAGGCCAGGCTCATCAGGTCGGGCAAGGCGCGCCAGTCAACGCTGGGCACGTGGAACGGCGGCCACGGCTGCGCGATGGCGCCCACCACGGACACCGGGTCGCCGCCCCGCGTGGCCACCCACGAATTGAACGCCGCTGCCGCCACAGAACCAGCCACCAGGCCCAGCAACATGTAAGGCTTGCGCTTGTCCAGCCGCCGCACCAGCAGCGCCACGCCCAGCGTGGTCAGCGTGACCAGGATGGCGCCGGGATGCACCTGATCCAGATGCGTGCCCACGCTGACAAGCAAGGCGCCCGCCCCGTGAGACGCGGGCGACGGCACACCCAGCCCGTCTTTCAAGGCATGCACCGCGATCAGCAACGCGGCACCGCTGGTGAACCCGAACAGCGCCGATGGCGAAATGAAATGCGCCAGCGACCCCAGGCGCAGCGCGCCCACCAGCCACTGCATCACGCCCACCAGCACCGTGACGGCCAGCGCCAATTCGATGTAGCCGGGGCTGCCCGCGACGGCCAGCGGCGTCAGCACCGCGAAGAGAGCCAGCGAATTGGCATTGGTCGGACCCGACATCACGTGGCGGCTCGATCCGAACAAGGCCGCGACGATACAGGGCACGATGGCCGAATACAGCCCGTATTCGGCCGGCAGCCCGGCCAGCGTGGCAAAGGCCACGCCTTGCGGCAGCACCAGCAACGCGCCCAGCAGGCCGGCGAACAGGTCCGCCCGCAACGTGACGCGGCTGACCTCGTTCACCCATGAACCGAACAGGCGGCTCGCCAGTTTGCTTGCCGCTTGCGTCATCGTGTCGCCTGCTCCATCGTGCCTCCGGGGCGCCAAAAGCCGTCTAGCGTAATCCCTCGCTGGGGCGCGCGCAACGGCCTATGCGCGCAAGGGGCATGCGGGAAATTGCCGCGGCCGATTACTTCAGATAGCGCCGCTCAAGCTCGCGCATGGCCGCATCGCCCTGCAACGCGATGATGTCCTTGACCGACGGCAGATCGGCGTCCACCGCGTGTATGCCGCCGTCGCGCCGGATGCGCGCGAACACATCGCGCATAGCGCCCACCGCCGCGCGGATGGTCTTCCATCACCACGGCCGACACGCCCGCCGCTTCGTACTGCGGCACCATATACGACACGTTGATCGCGTTGCCAAAACCGGTATCGATGTCGGCAATGACGGGCACGCCCACCGTCGCGGCGATGGCGCGCATCATGTCCAGGTGCACGGACGAGGAAAGAATGCTGGCGTCCGGCACCGCATAGCTGGCGGACAACTCAAAGCCGCTGCCCCAGATGGCGTCAAAACCGGCATCCGCAGCCAGCCGCGCCGCCATGGGGTTGTGCGCCGACATGGCGTGCATCAAGGCGGAATCTTGCAGTTTCTGGCGAAAACGAAGGTTGCGGTTCATGGCGTGGCGTCGTCGGGGCGGCGCCCAGCGCGCCGGTTTGACGCATGGTAGCGCCATTTTTCTGAACGCAAATTCAGGGCGCAGGGGCTGAAAGACAGTCGAACGCCGTCGCCGCTTAGCCCGCGTCGCCGCCCCGGCGCCCCGCCATGGCCTGCCCGAGATCGGCCAGCGCATCGTCCGAAATCAGCCGGGATGCCATGGGCAGCAACTCGTCTTCCTCGCGCTGGATATGCGCGGCATAGGCCTGCGTGAATTCGCGGACCTGTTCGGCGGGTAAGGCGGCCGGCTGACCCGCCGCGATATCGGATAAGGCCTTGCGCAGCGGCGCCCACAACGTCGCCAGGCGGCGATGGTCGTCCATCAAGCCCTGCACCAATGCGTGCAGGCAACCCGCATCCGAGCCCGCCATGGAATCGATCAAAGCGGGGAACAGGTCTTCTTCTTCGTCTTCGTGATGGTGCACCGCCGCAGTGTCGAAATACCGGCGCACGCTGGCGGCGGCGGTTTGCGCGGCGTCGTCGCTGCCATGCACGGGCAGGTGCGCGGCCAGGCGTTCAAGCGTGGCGCACTGACGCGCGATGCGTCCGTGGCACGCCGACAGCAGGGCCAATGGGTCATCCGATCCGGGCGCGGGCGCCGGGCCTCCGGGAAAACTCACCACCATCGCACACCTCCTGCATGTTGCCGCGCCATCAACCAGAATGGCCACGCCACCACAGTCGCACGCTGTCCCAGGCGCGGCCGGCGAATCCTGCCTCGGCGACCGGCTCCAGCGCCACCACGGGAAATTGCATGGCGGGCTTGCCGTCCACCAGCACACGCAACGCGCCCACCGTGTCTTGCGCCGCAATCGGCGCTACCAGCGGCGACGCCGGCGTCCACACCGGCTCGACCTTGGCACCGGCAGGCACGGTCACGTAGGCGTCGCGTGCAAACCCGACTTTCAGGCTGTCGCTTTCGCCCTTCCAGACTTCCGGCGTGGCCACGGCCTGGCCGCTCGCGTACAGCTTGATCGTATTGAAACCCTGAAAACCCCACTCCAGCAACTGCCGGCTTTCCTGCGTGCGCAGCTTGTCGGACGCCGTGCCCACCACCACCGTGATCAGGCGGCGCTGGTCGGCGCCATTGGGCCGCCGCGCCGTCGCCACAATGCAGTAACCCGCGGAATCGGTGTGCCCTGTCTTCAGGCCGTCCACGCTGGGGTCCAGCCACAGCAGCCGGTTGCGATTGGGCTGCGTGATCTTGTTGAAGGTGAATTGCTTGGCGGAGTCGTACGTCTTGTATAGCCGCGGGTAGTCGCGAATGAAGCGCGTGGCCAGGATGGACAGGTCGCTGGCGGTTGAATACGTGCCCGGATCGGGCAAGCCGTGCGGGCTGGCGAAGTGCGTGGCGTGCAGGCCAAGCTTTGCCGCCGTGTCATTCATGCGCGCCACAAAGGCTTCCACGCTGCCCGACACCGCCTCGGCCAGCGCAATGGCCGCGTCATTGCCCGACTGGATCATCAAGCCGCGCAGCAGATCGTCCACCGTCACTTTTGAGCCGGGTTCCAGGAACATCCTGGAACTGCCCGCCGGCACTTTCCAGGCGCGCGTGGAGATGACTACGGTCTGGTTGGGGGTTATCTCTTTCTTGTTCAGGGCGTCGAACACGACGTAGGCCGTCATGATCTTGGTCAAGGACGCCGGCTCGATACGGGTGGTGGCCGCGTGCGACGCGATCACCTGCCCGCTGGTTTCGTCCAACAACAGCCAGGCCTTTGCCGACAACACAGGTTCTGGCATCGGCTGCGCCAGCGCGTTGGACAGGCATGCGGTTGCGACGAGCAGGCTCGCCGCCAATTTCTTCATCAACATAGGGGTGCTTGGAATCCATGCTTTTGTTTTTCGCGACGCAATTGGAACACGGGATGCGCGGATGGTTCAGTGACGCGCAACGCCGCGCTCGCGAGCCAATGCGCGATGGCTTTTTTTTGAAGAAACCCTTGTAGGAAGCACTTTTCTGCGTGGAAAACAACAAACAGCGGCTGAAATCCCGGCGGAAAACCGCTGGAACGGCTAGTCTTCCGCTATCATCGGGCGCGTGGCGTTAATTGCCGATACCCGGCGCGCGCTGCCCCATGTCCTCAACTACGGATTTTGACCATGGCCACGAAAGCAAAAGCTCCTGCCAAGAAAGTCACCAAGACCGCCGTCAAGGCACCTGCAAAGAAGGCAACCGCCGCCAAGACCGCTGTGAAGCCCGCAGCTAAGAAGGCCGTCGCCGCCAAGAAGGTCGCTGCTGCACCCAAGGCCATCAAGGCTGCAATGAACAAGACCCAGCTGGTCGCTTACATCGTTGAGCAATCGGGCGTTGAAGCCAAGGCTGTCAAGGCCGTGCTGGCCAGCCTGGAAACCTCGGTGCTGGGTTCCGTCGACAAGAAAGGCGCCGGCGAATTCACGCTGCCCGGCCTGTTCAAGGTTGCCGTGCAGAAGGTTCCCGCCAAGGCCAAGCGCTTCGGCAAGGACCCGTTCACCGGCGTTGAGCGCTGGTTCCCCGCCAAGCCGGCTTCGGTCAAGGTGAAGGTTCGCCCGCTCAAGAAGCTGAAGGACGCCGCGCAGTAATTCGCGCGACCATCCGGTCAAGCCGGAAAGGGGGG
>NZ_JBLVOL010000016.1:42139-49316 GCF_053543755.1 Achromobacter semiaridum
GGCGGGCCTTTCTTTTTGGCGTGCGATCTGTCGTGCGATCTCTCGCGCGATTTGCGCGACCCGGGGCGGAACGACTAGAATTTATCTTTACGTGAAGAAACTTCACATCAAAAGAAGCCAACCTTGCCTACGTCCGACCTTGTCGATCTTGTCATCTCGCAATGGACCACCGAATGCCCCAACCAGGACTTCGCGGCCATGGCGGTGGTAACCCGGGTGTTCCGCTTGAACGCCTTTGCCACCCGCAACGTAAATCGCAGCTTTCGCCGCCACAACCTGCACCAGGGCGAATTCGATGTCCTGGCGACGCTCTACCGCACAGGCGCGCCACACGCCATGAACCCACAAAAGCTGGTCGAAGCCTTGTTGCTGACCTCCGGCGCCATGACCAATCGGCTTGACCGGCTGGAACAGGCGGGGCTGCTGGTGCGCAATCCCAATCCGGACGACCGCCGCGGCGTCATCGTGTCGCTGACCCCGGACGGATTGCGCGTCATCAAGCAGGTGCTGAAGGATTACCTGAAGGACCTGGGCGAACTGCTGGACCCGCTGACACCGGCCGAACGCAAGCAATTGGCCGGCTTGTTGAAAAAGCTGCTGATCAAGCACGATCAGGAAACGCCGGGAGGCATCGGCGTTTGAGGGGCGGGCGCGAACGTAGTCGCTGCCCATTTCCCATCCCGCATTTCCCATTGCCCATCCGCCCTCCGGCCCCGATCGCCCTTCCCTTCCCTCATTCGAACCGCCAGCCCCATCCGTTTCATGACTGCCGCCACCCCGTCCACGCCCCCCGCTCCACCCACCCCGACGCTGACCGCGCTGATCGTCCTGTTAATGTCGATTGCGACCGGCCTGGCCGTCGCCAGCAATTACTACGCGCAGCCGCTGCTGCATACGATCGGCCAGCAATTCGGGTTGTCCAACGCCGCGGCGGGGGCCATCGTTACCACGGCGCAACTGAGCTACGCGCTGGGTTTGATGCTGCTGGTTCCGCTGGGCGATCTGTTCGAACGCCGCCGTCTGATCGTGCTGATGACCCTGCTGTCGGCGGGCGGCCTGTTGATTTCTTCCTTCGCCACCCACATCGCGGTGCTGCTGCTGGGCACCGCGCTGACGGGGCTGTTGTCGGTGGTGGCCCAGATTCTGGTGCCGTTCGCGGCCACCCTGGCCGCCCCGCACGAGCGCGGCAAGGCGGTGGGCACGGTCATGAGCGGCCTGCTGCTGGGCATTCTGCTGGCTCGCACCGTGGCGGGCGTGCTGGCGGATGTGGGCAGTTGGCGCACCGTGTACTGGGTGGCCGCCGTGCTGATGCTGGGCATGTCCGCCGCCCTGTGGCGCGTGCTGCCGCGCTACCAAAGCCCCACCACGATGAGCTATCCGCGCCTGTTGGGCTCGATCTTGCGCATGTTTGTCCAAGAGCCGCTGTTTCGCGCCCGATCGCTGCTGGGCTTTTTGCTGTTCGCCGCGTTCAGCATGCTGTGGACCCCGTTGACCTTCCTGCTGGCCAGCCCGCCCTATCAATACAGCAATACCACGATCGGCCTGTTTGGCCTGGCCGGGGCGGCTGGCGCCTATGCCGCGAACCGCTTTGGCCGCCTGGCCGACCGGGGGCTGGGCAACCTGGCGACGCGCGTGGGCCTGTTGCTGCTGCTGGGGTCCTGGGGGTTGATGGCCTTTGGCCAGGTTTCCGTATTTGCCCTGTTGGCGGGCATCCTGGTGCAGGACCTGGCGATCCAGGGCGTTCATGTCACCAATAGCAGTTCGCTGTATCGCTTGCGCCCCGAGGCGCGCAGCCGCCTTACCGCGGGCTACATGACCAGCTACTTCCTCGGCGGCGCCTCCGGTTCACTGGTATCGTCCTGGCTTTACGCCCATTTCGGCTGGCCCGGCGTGGTCATCGCGGGCGCTGTTCTGGGCGTGGTTACATTGGCATACGGCGTCTTGGCGCCCAGTGCGCGCATCCCCGAAACAGCCCCGCCCCCTAGCCGCGTCTAGCACCTCCTATAATCAGGGGTTTTGACCGCCACCGCGTCAGGCCGCCCCCGCGTCCGCGCGGCAGGGCGGCTAGCCCTTTTTTGCCACCGTGCCCGAGCCCATGCAGGAACGTTACCTCCCCACTACCGTCGAAGCGGCCGCCCATCAAGACTGGCAGGCCCGCGACGCCTATCTGGTCCACGAACACGCGAAGAACGCCGACGGCTCCGAAAAGCCGAAGTTCTACGCCTGCTCGATGCTGCCCTACCCCAGTGGCAAGCTGCACATGGGCCACGTGCGCAACTACACCATCAACGACATGATGGCGCGTCAGTTGCGCATGCGCGGCTATAACGTCCTGATGCCGATGGGCTGGGATGCCTTTGGCATGCCGGCGGAAAACGCGGCCATCAAGTCCAAGGTGCCGCCCGCCAAGTGGACCTACGACAACATCGCCTACATGAAGAAGCAGATGAAGGCGATGGGTCTGGCAATCGACTGGACGCGCGAAATGTGCGCCTGCGATCCCCAGTACTACAAATGGAACCAGTGGTTGTTCCTGAAGATGCTGGAAAAGGGCGTGGCCTACCGCAAGACCCAGGTCGTGAACTGGGACCCGGTCGACCAAACCGTGCTGGCCAACGAGCAGGTCATCGATGGCCGTGGCTGGCGGTCGGGCGCGCTGGTTGAAAAGCGCGAGATCCCCGGCTACTACCTGCGCATCACCGACTACGCAGACGAACTGTTGGGCGCCGTCCAGAACGACCTGCCCGGCTGGCCCGAGCGCGTGCGCCTGATGCAGGAAAACTGGATCGGCAAGTCCGAAGGCCTGCGTTTTGCCTTCCCGCACAAGATCGCCGGCCAGGATGGCCAACTGATCCAGGACGGCAAACTGTACGTCTTCACCACCCGCGCCGACACGATCATGGGCGTGACCTTCTGCGCCGTGGCGCCGGAACATCCGCTGGCCACGCATGCCGCGCAAAACAACCCCGAGCTGGGCGCGTTCATCGAACAGTGCAAGCTGGGCGGCACGACCGAGGCCGAAATGGCCACGCGCGAAAAAGAAGGCATGCGCACGGGCCTGACCGTCACGCATCCGATCACGGGCGCGGACGTTGAAGTCTGGGTCGGCAACTACGTGCTGATGACCTACGGCGACGGCGCCGTCATGGGCGTGCCCGCCCACGACGAACGCGACTTTGCCTTCGCCAAGAAATATGACCTGCCCATCGTGCAAGTCGTGGACGTGGCCGGCAAGGAATACTCCACCGCTGCCTGGCAGGAATGGTATGGCGACAAGCAGTCTGGCCGCACCATCAATTCCGGCAAGTACGACGGCCTGTCGCACAAGGAAGCCGTGGACGCCATCGCGGCCGACCTGGGCGCGCAAGGCCTGGGCGAAAAGCAAACCACGTGGCGCCTGCGCGACTGGGGCATCTCGCGCCAGCGCTACTGGGGCACCCCGATCCCGATCATCCACTGCGCCGACTGCGGCCCGGTGCCGGTTCCCGAAAAAGACCTGCCCGTCGTCCTGCCCGACGACCTGATCCCGGACGGCAGCGGCAACCCGCTGGCCAAGAACGAAGCCTTCCTGTCCTGCGCCTGCCCCAGCTGCGGCAAGCCCGCACGCCGCGAAACGGACACGATGGACACGTTCGTGGACTCGTCCTGGTACTTCATGCGCTATACCTCGCCGGGCAACGACAACGCCATGGTCGACGCGCGCAATGATTACTGGATGCCGATGGACCAGTACATCGGCGGCATCGAGCACGCCGTGCTGCACTTGCTGTACGCGCGCTTCTGGACCAAGGTCATGCGCGACATGGGCCTGCTCAATTTCGACGAGCCCTTCACCAAGCTGCTGTGCCAGGGCATGGTGCTGAACCATATCTATTCCCGCAAGACGCCCCAGGGCGGCATTGAGTACTTCTGGCCCGAAGATGTTGAAAACGTCTACGACGACCGTGGCGCCATCACCGGCGCCAAGCTCAAGTCGGACGGTTCCGCCATCAATTACGGCGGCGTGGGCACGATGTCCAAGTCCAAGAACAACGGTGTCGATCCGCAATCGCTGATCGACACGCTGGGGGCCGACACGGCCCGCCTGTTTGTCATGTTCGCCAGCCCGCCCGAGCAGACGCTTGAATGGTCGGATTCGGGCGTGGAAGGTTCCAACCGTTTCCTGCGCCGCCTGTGGTCCATCAGCTACGCGCGCCGCGACGCCGTGGCACGTGGCCTGGCCAATGGCGCCGACTGGTCGCAAGCCACCGCCGCCGTCAAGGACCTGCGCCGCGAGGTCTACACGCTGCTCAAGCAAGCCGACTACGACTACCAGCGCATCCAGTACAACACCGTCGTGTCCGCCTGCATGAAGATGCTGAACGCCATCGACGACGCCAAGCTGCCCGAGGACGCCGCGGCCGATGCCGCCTACGCCGAAACGCTGGGCGTGCTGCTGCGCGTGCTGTATCCGGTGGTCCCGCACATCACGTGGCACCTGTGGCAAGACCTTGGCTACGCCCAAGAGCTGGGCGACCTGCTGGACGCGCCGTGGCCGCATGTGGACGAAGCCGCCCTGATCGCGGACGAAATCGAGCTGATGCTCCAGGTCAACGGCAAGCTGCGCGGGTCGATCCGCGTGGCCGCCGGCGCCGCCAAGGAAGACATCGAAAAGCTCGCCGCCAGCCAGGAAGAGGTCTCGCGCTTCCTGGAAGGCCGCCCGCCCAAGCGCGTCATCGTGGTGCCGGGCAAACTGGTCAACGTCGTAGGCTGATGAGGTCAAGCATGTACTTCGCCGGGCAACTCTCGCACTCCCCCCGCCAATCGTGGCTGCTGCGCGGCGCCTGCCTGGCGCTGTTCATGCTGCTGTCCGCCTGCGGCTTCGCACTGCGCGGCGTCACGCCGATGCCGTTCGACACGCTTTATGTCGGCATGCCGGATACCACGCAGTTCGGCGCGGACGTGCGCCGCGCCCTGCGCGCGGCCTCGCCCAATACCAAGCTGGTGGATTCCCCCAAGGAAGCCCAGGCTATTCTTCAGCAGGTTGGCGATACGCGTACATTGCGTGAAGTGTCGCTGAACGCCCAGGGCCGGGTCGAGGAATACGAGCTGGGTATCAACTACACGTTCCGTCTCATCGACAACAAGGGCCGTGCATTGATTCCTGACACGACCTTGTCCATCTACCGCGAAATGCCCTACGACGACCAAGTGGTGCAGGCCAAGCAAGGTCAGATCGACACCTTGTATAAAGCCATGCAGCGCGACCTGGTGTCCCGTCTGCTGCGCCGCATGACCGCACCGGACGTGCGCCGCGCATTCGAGCAGGCTGAAGAACGCGGGGAAACCGGCGAGATTCCGCTGTACGACCCGAACGCACCGCAGCAAAAAAGCACGCCCACGCCGTGGCAGACGCCGCAAACCACCGACCCGGCGATCTTGCGCTAGCCCATGGCACAGCCTTTGGATGCGGAACGGCTTGCCGAACACCTGCAGCGCCCGGGCAATCAGCTCGCGCCGCTATACACGGTGTCCGGCGACGAGCCTTTGCTGGTCACGGAAGCGGTGGACACGTTGCGCGCCTCGGCGCGCAACGCGGGCTACACCGACCGGCTTTCGATGGTGATGGACGCTCGCAGCGACTGGAGCGCCGTCACCGCCGCGACGCAAAGCGTGTCGCTGTTTGGCGACCGCCGCATCCTGGAAATCAAGATTCCCACCGGCAAGCCCGGCAAGTCCGGCGCCGACACGCTGGCCAAGCTGGCCGAGCAGGCTGAAAAGCAGCCAGATGCCGACACGCTGATCCTCATCGCGCTTCCCCGGCTGGACAAAGCCACCCGCGAAAGCCGCTGGGTGCAGGCGCTGAACCGGGGCGGCGTGATGGTTGACATTGCCAACATCGAGCGCGGCCGGCTGCCCGCCTGGGTCGGCATGCGGCTTGCCCGGCAAAACCAGCGCGCCGACGCCGCCACGCTGCAATGGATGGCTGACAAGGTCGAAGGCAACCTGCTGGCTGCCCACCAGGAAATCCAGAAGCTGGGCTTGCTGTATCCCGAAGGCCAGCTGGCGGCCGAGGACGTAGAGCGCGCGGTGTTGAACGTCGCGCGTTACGACGTATTCGGCCTGCGCGACGCCATGCTGGCGGGCGACATTGCCCGCACCATCCGCATGATCGATGGTCTGCGTGCCGAAGGCGAAGCGCTGCCGCTGGTGCTATGGGCGGTCGGCGAAGAGATCCGGCTGCTTGCCCGCATTGCGGAAGCACGCGCGCTAGGCCAGGACGCCAACGGCCTGATGCGCCGGTTGCGTATCTTCGGCGCGCACGAGCGCCTGGCGTTGCAGGCGCTGAACCGGGTGCAGCCCGCCGTCTGGCCGGCGGCCGTGCAGCACGCCCATGACGTAGATCGCCTTATCAAGGGCTTGTCCGTGGCCGGACGGCTTTCGGACCCCTGGGAAGAAATGACCCGGCTGGCGCTGCGCGTGGCCGCCGCCGGCGGGCGCCCGTGAAGGCCGCCCCGCACACTCCGTCCTCAGGCCGGATATAAACTGAATCTTCAGACGGCGCTAATGGTTACGCCCACGGGCTCCGCCGTCTCTTCCGTCGCACCTATTCATGATTGACACTGCCATGTCCTCGTCTTCCATTGAACACGCCATGCTCACCTTGGGCGAAAACGCCCGACGCGCCTCGCGCGCGATGATGCGCGCCAACAGCGCCGCCAAGAACAAGGCGTTGCTGGCCATGGCAGACGCCCTGGCCGCCAGCCACGAAGAACTCAAGGCCGCCAACGAGAAAGACGTGTCCGCCGCCCGCGCCAACGGCCTGGAACCGGCGCTGCTGGACCGTCTGACGCTATCCGACAAAACGCTGGCGCACATGGCCGAAGGCTTGCGTCAGATTGCCGCCCTGCCTGATCCCATCGGCAGCATCACGGCCACGACGGTGCGCCCTAACGGTATGCGCGTCGCGCAAATGCGGGTACCGCTTGGGGTCATCGGCATCATTTACGAATCCCGGCCCAACGTCACGATCGACGCAGCCGCGCTGTGCCTGAAGTCCGGCAATGCCGCGATCCTGCGCGGCGGCAGCGAAGCGCTGCACTCCAATATTGCGTTAGGCCAGGTCGTGCAAACGGGCTTGGCCGCAGCCGGCTTGCCGCCGGACGCCGTTCAGGTCGTCGCCCCCGCGGACCGGGCC
>NZ_JBLVOL010000016.1:49336-60442 GCF_053543755.1 Achromobacter semiaridum
GGGCGGCGCCACGGCGGACCGGGCCGCCGTGGGCAAACTCATCACCATGACGGAACATATCGACGTCATCGTTCCGCGCGGCGGCAAAGGCTTGATTGCACGGTTGGCGCAAGAGGCCCGGGTGCCTTTGATCAAGCACCTGGACGGCAACTGCCACATCTACATTGATGCGGCAGCCGACCCCGACAAGGCGCACGCCATTGCCTTCAACGCCAAGACCTACCGCTACGGCATTTGCGGCGCGATGGAAACGTTGCTGGTCGATGCCGTGGCCTCCGTTTCCATTTTGCCCACGCTGGCGGCAGCCCTGATCGAGCACGGCGTTGAACTGCGCGGTTGCCCGCGCACGATGGCCTTGCTGCCCCACATCACCCCTGCCTCGGAAGCAGACTGGGGCACGGAGTACCTGGGTCCGATCCTGGCCGTCCGTATTGTTGACACGCTGGATGACGCCATTGAGCACATCGCGCGCTGGGGCTCTGGCCATACCGACGCCATCGTCACCGAAGACCTGTCCGCGGCGCAGCGCTTTCAACGTGAAGTGGATTCCAGCTCGGTCTACGTCAACCTGCCAACCTGCTTTGCCGATGGTTTCGAATACGGGCTGGGCGCTGAAATCGGCATCTCGACGAACCGTTTGCACGCGCGCGGCCCGGTCGGCCTGGAAGGCCTGACCACGCTGAAGTGGGTATTGAACGGCGAAGGGCAGGTCCGGGGCTGAGCCACCCCAGCCCGGGGCGGCCTGGCCGCCCCAGATCGCTGACGCTGCCCTGAACACGGGGCAGCGCCAAGCCTTTTACAATACGGGCTGATTTTTTTCCGCGCTTTCGTTCTGCCCTTTCTTCATCCAACGCGGCACGCCGCGCAATCTTGAGATCCCCATGCATTCACCTGTCATGGCCATGGCCTTCAGCCTTTTCGTGCTTTGCTTCATCACCTGCACGCTGAGCGGCATTGTCCTGTTCTTCTTCAAAAATAAAGAAATCAACGCCGCGTTCAAGCATCCCTATTTGCAACACCGCCCGTGGAAACAGTACCCCCTGTCGATTCAGGCGGCCATCATGCTGGATTATTTCTTCCGCCTGATGTTTCCCGGCACGCGGTTCTGGCTGATTGGCAACGCCAACGATTTGCTGGGTCATGTCGACCCGAAGAAAGCGCCGCTTTCACTGAAATGGCCCATCGTCGGCTTCTGGGGCTCGTGCTGGCTGGGGCTGATTGCCATGATCGTCCTGTGGGTGATGCTGTACTTGGGAGCCTGAGCCCATGCAGATCCGTATCGAAGACTATCCCGGCAGCATCGACGCAGCCCGCACCTTGATCGCGGCGCGCGAATCCGGCGTGGCAGGGCCGCGCTTGCCGGCGGACTGCCGTCCGCAATCCATGGGGCAGGCATTCGCGGTGCAACAGCGCACCGCACAGCTCTTGCAGGAAATGCGACAGGACCGCATCGCGGCCTGGAAAAGCGCGCTGCCCTCGCCCGAGAAAATGGTGGTGGCGCCGATTTACGCATCGGGCACCGTCCATGCCGAGACTGGCCCCGTTGCCACGCGCGCGCAAGTGGTGCGCGTTGAGCCGGAAATTGCATTTGAACTGGCGCAAGACCTGCCCGCCCGCGACACCCCCTACACCGAAGCCGAGATTGACGCAGCCGTGGGCGGCGCTCGGCTAGCGCTGGAAGTGCTGGGCTGTCGCTACGCGTCGCCCGAACATGCCAGCCTGCCGGAACTGCTTGCCGACCATATGTTCAACGAAGGTCTGGTGCTGGGGCCGCGCATCGCCAGCGCCGACACGGTACCTTCCAGCATGACGTTGACCTTGTCCGTCGGCGGCCGCGAAGTCGAACAACATCCTGGCTTTCACCCTAACGATCACCCCAAGGCCGGCCTGTACTGGTTGGCCAATTTCCTGCGCGAACAAGGCTTGGGGCTGCACGCGGGGCAGCACGTCATTACCGGTTCGTATGCCGGATTCCTGGACGTGCCGGCCAACCAAGACATCGAGCTCGTCTACGGCGAGCTCGGCGTGCTTCGCGTGCGGTTCGGCAGCCAGGGCGGCGGGCTAACGCCAGCGCAGCGACACATCAACGCGGTTCGCGATTGAAGTCGGGTTCCGCGATGGTGATGGCGTCGTTGCCCGCCTCGATGATTTCGCCGGCGGCCAGACATAGATCTTCGCGGTAGCGCCCCGCAACGATCTGCACCCCAACGGGGCTCTGCCCCACGCTGCTCATCGCGCTGTCCATCGCCACCGACAACCCCGGCAAGCCCATGAAGGGCACGCCGATCTGCGTCATTTGCGCACTCCAAACGCGCGCGTAAGCCGCATCGCCTTGCAAATCCAGGTTGTCGGGAAAAGGTAGTTCGGCCGATACCGGCAGCAACAGGACCGGATACTCGGAAAGGAACACTTCCCACAAGCGGGTCAACGTAGCCCGACGCGTCAACACAGCGGAAAAATTTTCCAGGTTTGCGTCCGCGGCCTTGTCGCGTTGACCCCGAAGGGCCACCAGCGCCCCTGGGTCGCCTTCCTTTTCGGCGGCCGCCAACATGGCCTCATAGCCGTCCGCCATCCACATGCGGATCTGCAAGTCGGCCGCCTCTTGCATGGGCGGCACGGCGTCCAGCGTGTCTACCGTCCAACCTGCGTCGCTGAGCCTGCGCGCGGCTTCCTGCAGTGCCTTGACGACCGCGGGCTCCGGGTTCATGCCGTCCGGGTTCACGCACAGCGCGGCGCGGCGGGGAACATCGGGGCCCACAAGCGGCGCCGGCACCCACCAAGGGTCGCGAGGGTCACGTGCGGACATTGCCGCCAGGCCCAAGCGCACGTCGGCAATGGTGCGCCCCAACGGCCCGGAGACGGCCGTCAATTGGCCGCCGATGGAACGTTCCGGCAAGGCCGCGTTGTACGCGGGCACGCGGCCCAGCGATGGCCGCAACCCGTGCACACCGCAGGCATAGGCGGGGTAGCGGATGGACCCGGCGATATCGGTGCCATGGGCCAGATGGCCGATGCCCGCCGCCACCGCCGATGCCGCGCCACCCGACGAGCCTCCGGGCGTCAAGGCCCGGTTGCGCGGGTTGCGCGTGTCTCCGTGCAAGCCATTACCGGTGAACCAGCGCAAGGAAAACGCGGGCGTGTTCGTGCGGCCAAGAATGACGGCACCGGCGCGCAGCAGATTGTCTACGACGGGGCTGTTCTGCGCGGCGATCACGTCTTTTTGCAGGCTGACGCCATTGGTGGTGGCGTAGCCTGCCTGGTCAACGTTGACCTTGACCGTGACGGGCACGCCGGCCAGCATGCCGGGATCTTCGCCGCGTGCCAGTTGCGCATCGACTTCACGTGCCCGCGCCAGGACCTCGTCAGGGCGATGATCGACCACGGCATTCAGCGCGGGGTTGACGGCATTGAGCCGGTCCAATGCGCTTTGCGCGGCCTGGACAGCCGATACGTCACGCTGTCGGATTAGAGAGGCAAGCTCAACTGCGGATAAACGCCAAAGATCGGACACGCGTCACTCCTGATTCGTGGTTTTTCTGCGGGGCAGGCAAACCTTAGCGCCTGTCGCCCGGCTTCACAAGCCACGGCTTACCGCGGTTGCGCGGCTATTTATCTTCTTCGAACACCTGGACGATGGCGGCGGCCACGGCCCGCACCCGCGCGGTGCGGTTCAGGTCCCCGTGCATGACCAGCCACAAATCATACGGTTCGCTACGACCCGGCCAGATACGGACCAGGTCGGGATAGTCCGGCGCCATGTGCGTTGGCAGCTCGCCGATGCCCAGGCCGGCCACCACGGCGGCAAGTATCATCATCCCGGAATTGAGCTCGATCGCGATACGCCCGTTGCCCGTCGGTTCCCCGCAAAACGTGTCCGACCAGCCCGGCAACACCGCCTGCTGGTACGTCACCAAGGTATGTCCGGCGAAGGCCGTGCCCGGTTTGGGCTCGCCGTGCGCGGCAAGATAATCGCGCGAGGCATACAGACCGACTTCCTTGCGGGCCAGATGGCGCTGGATCAAATCGGGGCTGTCTGGCTTGACGTTGCGTATGGCCAAGTCCGCCTCGCGACGGGTCAGGTTGCTGATCTGTATCGATGCAGACAGCACGACGCGTATGTCCGGATGCTGCTCGTGCACGCGGCGCACCGCCTCCATGATGAAGTAGCTGGCGACGGTTTCGGATGCCGCCACGCGGACCACGCCCGACAGGCGATGGTCCAGCCCCTGCATCTGCCGCTGCAACTGGTCGGCGGCAAGCTCCATGCGCTCGGCCGCGGCAAAGGCCAGCTCGCCCGCCGGCGTGGGCACGTAGCCGCCGGGAGTGCGCAGGAACAGGCGCGCGTCCAGCGATGACTCCAGCGCGGCCAGGCGCCGGCCCGCCGTTGCCTGGTCAATTTGCAGCAATGCCGCCGCCCCGCGCAGCGTTCCCACACGATATATCGCCAGGAAAATCCTGGCATTGTCCCAATCCATAGCGGCGCCCCTGGCCTGAATCCATTGGCATCGCCACCCGTTCATGCCCATTCAGGGCCGGCCCGCGATGCATTTATGCATCACTATAAAGCAGTAATACGGCTTTTTTGCATGCTGGAAAAATTCTAAGCTTCAGCCCTCGGAATCCCGCTGTCTGCCTCTCATGAATACCGCCTGCCAGTCATCCCCAGTACCCTCCATCGACGCCAAAGCGGCCACTGCCTGGCTGCCGCTTATTACCCTGGCCATCGGCTTCGTCATGGCGATGCTGGACGTGACCGTGGTTAACGTGGCGCTGCCCAGCATCGCCGTGCAGTTCGTCGTTCCGCTGACTGATCTGGTGTGGATCGTCGACGGCTACACGTTGACGTTTGCCGCCTTGCTGTTGGTGGCCGGCGCGCTGGCGGACCGCTATGGGGCCAAGACGGTTTATCTGGCCGGCCTGGCCGTGTTTACGCTGGCGTCATTGCTATGCGGCCTGGCGCCTGACGCCAACACGTTGATCGCGGCGCGCATGTTGCAAGGCCTGGGCGCCGCGCTGTTCATGCCCAGCTCGCTAAGCTTGCTGACGCACGCCTATGACGACGACCACGTGCGCAACCGCATGCTGGCCGCCTGGTCGGCGATCGTCGCCGTGGCAGGGGCCACCGGACCCTTGCTGGGCGGTGTGTTGATCCACCAATTCGGTTGGCGCGGCATCTTTCTCATCAACCTGCCCTTGGGCATCGTCGGGCTGTGGCTTGCCCGCCGTCGCATCCAGGCCGCCCCACGACGACCCCGCGCGCTGAATCCGATTAGCCACCTGCTGGGCGTGATTGCGTTGTCTGCGTTGTGTTTCGTGCTGATCCAGGGCAACGCGTACGGCTGGACATCGCCTCGCATTGCCGGCGTCACCGCCCTGTGCGCCGTGGCCATCGTGTTGCTGGTGCGGCGCGAACGCCGCCACGCCGAGCCGATCCTGCCCCGCGCCCTGTTCCAGACGCCGCACTTTGCCGCGGCCAACGGGGTTGGCTTCCTGATCAATCTGGCTTCTTACGGGCAGCTGTTCCTGCTTAGCTTGTTCCTGCAACATGCGCGGGGCGCGGACGCGCTTCAGACCGGTATCCAACTGGTGCCGATGCTGGCGGTTTTTTCGATCGGCAATCTGATTTCGGGCCGGGTGTCGGCGCGCTGGAACGTGTCGGCAGCGCTATTGGGAGGCATGTCATTGGCCGCCGTCATGAGCGCCCTGGGGATCGCCGCCTTCACGCCCGCCATCGCCTACTGGCCCTTCGCTGTCCTGATTGCGCTGGGCAATCTGGGCGTGGGGATCGCCGTGCCCGCGATGACCAGCATTGTGATGCAGGTGTCAGGCAAGCACCACGCCAACAGCGCGGCGGCGGCGTTGAACGCGAATCGGCAGTCGGGCGCATTGGTCGGCGTCGCGCTGATGGGCACCATCATGCATGTGCTGCCCGACTGGAACACCGCCCTGCCCGTTGCCTATGGCGTGATCGCGGCAAGCTACACGGCCGGCGTCGGGCTGGTATGGCGTTACCTGCGCCGCGCGCATAACGCGTAAGGCGGGCATGCAAGCGCGGTGCGTTTGCATCACAATATGGGCCGATCCCTGCCACTCGGAGAGCCCTATGTCGCACCCTGCCACGCCCACGCCGACCATCCGCCGTATCGCCATCGTTGGCGCCGGCACCATCGGAGCCAGTTGGGCGGCGCTGTTCCTGGCGCATGGGCTGACGGTGGTGGTCAGCGACCCCGTCGCTGATGCCGAAGCGCAAACGCGCGCCCGCGTGCAGGCCGCCTGGCCGGTGCTCAAGGAATTGGGCCGCGTCGTGGAAGGCGCATCGCCCGATGCGTTGCTGTTTGAGCCGGACTTGGCGATGGCGCTGACGGACGTGGACTTCGTGCAGGAAAACGCGCCCGAACGCGAGGATTTCAAGATCGACCTGTTTGCGCGGATGGACGCTTTGTTGCCGCCTCGCGTGATCGTGGCCTCAAGTTCGTCGGGTTTGATCATGAGCCGTCTGCAATCGCGCTGCCAACATCCGGAGCGCTTCGTCATCGGCCATCCGTTCAATCCGCCGCATCTGATTCCGCTTGTGGAAGTGGTGGGGGGCGACAAGACGTCGGCGGACGTCATCGAGCAAAGCATCGCGTTCTACCGGGCCATGGGCAAATACCCGATTCGCTTGAACAAGGAAGTTCCGGGCCATATCGCCAACCGCCTGCAAGCGGCCATTTGGCGCGAGGCCATCCATCTGGCTGCCGAAAACGTCGCCAGCGTGGCGGACATCGACGCCGCGGTGTCGCAAGGGCCGGGATTGCGCTGGGCATTGTTCGGGCCGCACATGACGTTCAACCTGGGCGGCGGCGCGGGCGGCCTGGCGAATTTCATGGACCACCTGCTGGGCCCCGTGCAAACCTGGTGGGACGACCTGGGCACGCCCGAGATGACTCCGGAACTACAGCGCAAACTTATCGAAGGCGTCAACGCCGAAGCGGAGCGGCGCAGCATCGCCGACATGGTGCAAACGCGCGATGCCCAACTCACGGCGTTGATCAAGGTTTTGCATCGATAAGGCGACGGAGCAGCCCTCGGCCCCCGAGCGCTGACGCGTTAAGCTGTTTTCTTGCAAATACCGATTTTCAAGTTCCGATGACCGACTATCGGGTGAATGCCGGCTGACCGACCGGCCCATCCAAGGAGCCTTCGAATGACTGTTGTCACCCAAGATCCCGGGCAATCCCGCTTCACCGCCACCGTCGACGGCGTGCTTTGCGTGTTGGACTACCAATTGCAAGGCAGCACGATGGCCATCGTGCACACCGGCGTCCCCAGCCAGGTCGGCGGACGCGGCATCGCCGCCGAACTCACCCGGACTGCGCTGGACACCGCGCGCGCCAACGGCTGGAAAGTGCGCCCCTTGTGCTCGTATGCAGAGGTCTACATGCGCCGCCATCCCGAATACAACGACCTGCGGGCCTGATCCCCGCCGCTGCCACACTGTGACGAAGAAAACTGCTTCCCCGGCCGCTCCTTGCCCTTGCGGCGGCGCGGTCTACGACCGCTGCTGCGGCCGCTGGCATGAAGGCCCGCTGGCCATGCAGGCGCCCACCGCCGAAGCGCTTATGCGATCGCGCTACAGCGCATTCGTCCTGGACAAATTGCCTTACCTGCTGGCCAGCTGGCATCCCCGCACGCGGCCCGCTTCGCTGGAGCCGAATCCGCCCGACTTGAAATGGCTGGGGCTGACCATCAAGCAAGCGCGCGAGCAGGGCGCGGATCACGCTACCGTGGAATTCGTGGCCCGTAGCCGTCAGGCAGGCCGCGCGCATCGCATGCACGAGGTCAGCCGCTTCGTGCGTGAAAACGGCCAGTGGTACTACGTGGACGGCGATGTGACCTGAAACGGCCGGCGTTCACACGACCGCCGGGTCTCGCGTGTCCGCTTCGACGGCCTGCTGCAACGCGCATACGAGTTGTTGCTCGATGCCGGGCGGCACACGCCGATTGCTGACGATGGCCAGCTCGGTAGACGGCACCGGATCGAACCCGTCGCGCGCCACAAGCACCTGGTGCGTATCCAGTGTGGCAAACGCGGGCAGCAAGCTCACGCCCAGCCCCGCCGCCACGGCCGCCTGTACGCCCGCCAGGCTATGGCTGTGATAAGCGCCGTACCAGGCGCGACCGGCGCTTTCCAACGCGTAGACCATCCGCTTGCGATAGATGCACCCGGGCGGAAACATCACCAAAGGCACGGGGGAATTTGGCGCCGGCGCCGTGTGCCCCCTTGCGCCGATCCAGACCAGACGCTCGGGCCACGCCGCCAGGCAGGGGCCGTCGTCGGGCTCGCGCTTGATCAACGCCAGATCCAAGTCGCCGGAAGCCAGTCTGCCACGCAGCTCGGTGCTCATGCCGCTGGCGGTTTGCAGCCGGACGTCGGAATGGCTGGCCGCGAATCGCGCCAACAGCAGCGTCAGCCGCGCCACGTCGAAGTCTTCAGGAATGCCCAGGCGTAAAACGCGCGCGGCCTGAGGCGCCATCAAGACATGTTCGGCCTCGTCCGCAATGGCCAACAGGCGGCGGGCGTAAGCTAGCATCACCTCGCCATCCTCGGTCGCAGACACATTGCTGCCCGTGCGGTCCCGCAGCAGCAATGTCTTGCCCACTGTCTGCTCCAGCTTGCGCACTTGCTGGCTGACGGTCGATTGTGTGCGATGCACGCGTCGGGCTGCTCGTGTGAAGCTGCCTTCATCGGCAACGCAGACCAGCGTTCTCATGAGTTCCAGGTCTAGCATGGCGGCCTTGATATTAATTTATCGACTGAGTGGAGTTCTATTATTAATTTTACGACTTCGTGCGTACCGTCCTACGCTGACGATTCTGATATTTTTTCTGAAGGACCTGCCATGCCCTTGAATTCACTTCCCCGCCCGCGATGGCTGACGTTTGACTGTTACGGCACGCTGATTCAGTGGGACGAAGGGCTACAGGCCGCAGTCGCACGCATCCTGGCTGGCAAGCCGATATCGCATTCAGCGCCGTCCCCGGATGAGTTCCTGCATGTGTATGACCAACATGAGCACCGCCTGGAACGCACCCCGCCCCATCGCAGCTTTGCCGACATCTCGCAAGAGTCGCTACGGTTGACCATGCAGGATCTTCGGCTGCCCTATCGGGCTGAAGATGCAGACATATTAATAGGCAGCATTTCCGCCATGCCGCCGTTTCCGGAAGTCGCGGACACGTTGGCCACGCTGAAACTGGCGGGCTTCCGCCTTTGCATCATTTCGAATACCGATGAAGACATCATTGCCGGCAACGTCGCGCAGTTGGGGGGGCATATCGACCGCGTCATCACGGCCGAATCCGCGGGCGCGTATAAGCCGTCACGCAAGATCTTCGCGCATGCCCACCAAAGTCTTGGCGTCACGCCAGCCGACATCGTGCATATTTGCGCCAGTCCCCATCTGGACCATGCGGCTGCGCGCGACATCGGATTCCGATGCGTATGGATTGACCGGGGAACGGGTCGTCAGCTATTGCCTGACTATCGTCCGGACGCTACCGTACCGACATTGGACCGGGTGCCTGACGTGTTTCGCACCGCCGGTTGGCTATAACGCCGCGGCCTGACGCCCTATAGTTGGCGCGGGCGCCTTTTTCTTACCCCTACCTAAGCCCGAAGGCAGACATGAATCAAGAACCTCATTTCGCAGACGCTCTTTATCACGCGGAACCTGTGGCTGCGCTTCGCGCGGATTTGGCCTTGGCTTTACGAGCAGCCGCGGCTCACGGCCTTGGCGAAGGCGTCTGCAATCACTTCAGCGTCGCGTTGCCAGGTGACCCTGACCACTTTCTGCTGAATCCCCGCGGTCTTATGTGGAACGAGGTCCAAGCCGATGACATCGTACTGATCGACGCGCAAGGCAACAAACTGGCCGGCCGACACGCCGTCGAGCCCACGGCTATGTTCATTCATGCTGCCATCCACCGTATCGCTGGCAAGGCCTGTGTCCTGCACACGCATATGCCGTACGCCACGGCGCTGACGCTTACCGCGGATCGGGGTTTGGACACGACGCTGTCGCAAAACGCGATGCGCTTCCATGGCCGCCTTGCGATTGACGAAAACTACAACGGCCTTGCCTTGGACGTTACCGAGGGCGAACGCATTGCGCATGCCATGCAAGGCGCAGACATCGTCTTCCTTGGCAATCACGGCGTTGTGGTTTGTGGCGAACGGCTGGACTACGCTTACGACGATTTGTTTTTCCTGGAACGCGCGTGCGCAGCGCAGGTCCTTGCGCAGTCAACCGGGCGCCCGCTCAAACCAGTAAACGCGGACATCGCTGCCAAGGTCGCCGCTCAGATTCAAAGTGAACGCCTGCAATCCGAACTGTTCTTCGAAGCGTTGCGCCGCCAACTTCCATAAACGGCGTCCTTGGATTCCCGCAAAACAAAACCCCCTCGGAGCGTGAGCTGCGAGGGGGTTTAAATAATCAGCGGCTTGCAAAGGCCGGGACTTCCAAAATCAAAAATCCAAAGACAAAACCCCACAGGATTACCTGTGGGGTTTTGCGCAATAAAAGCCTGACGATGACCTACTTTCACAGACGTCCGTCCACTATCATCGGCGCGAAGGCGTTTCACTGTCCTGTTCGGGATGGGAAGGAGTGGTACCACCTTGCTATGGTCGTCAAGCGTAACTGCTTGAGAGGGTGCCTTGAACGTCAACCTCTCGAATTTTGTGTACTGCCTGGCACTGCACGAACATCTAATCACATTCGTGATGACACCAAGTACCTGTCGTCACGCATGGATGCGTTCTCACTTATACAAAAACAAAACCCCACAGGATTACCTGTGGGGTTTTGCGCAATAAAAGCCTGACGATGACCTACTTTCACAGACGTCCGTCCACTATCATCGGCGCGAAGGCGTTTCACTGTCCTGTTCGGGATGGGAAGGAGTGGTACCACCTTGCTATGGTCGTCAGGCGTAACTGGTTGAGCGGTTGCGGGTTAGCGCAACGGCTCCAATCTTGGAAGAAACACAACGTGTGGATGATCAGAGGCCAGCTCGATGATCATGCACAGGGGGGGTCGTAATTGGTGTTGGCTGGCTGCTGAC
>NZ_JBLVOL010000017.1:0-17897 GCF_053543755.1 Achromobacter semiaridum
GGCCGCGCGTACCAGGCATGGGCGCCATGCCTGTGGGCAGTGTCCTTACATCGTCAGACGGCTTTTCTCCTCTGCGCTCAGGCCGCTGGTTTCACTGGCGTTCAGCGGCCCCGCGCCCA
Source organism: Achromobacter semiaridum (assembly GCF_053543755.1). Classification (NCBI taxonomy): domain Bacteria; kingdom Pseudomonadati; phylum Pseudomonadota; class Betaproteobacteria; order Burkholderiales; family Alcaligenaceae; genus Achromobacter; species Achromobacter semiaridum. The sequence continues at coordinate 120 of NZ_JBLVOL010000017.1, forward strand.
GGATCTGCACGGCGCTGGCGGCGTCGTACTTGGGCGCCGCCGCTGCCGAACCGGCGGGCGGCGCGGTCGGGGCGGCGCCCGCCACCGGTTCGTCGCCATAGCCCAAAATCTGCACATTGATGACCGACGGCTGATTCTGGCGCGCTTCGTTTTGCGCACGTTGCGCCGACGCCTCGGCCGCGTTGACGGCCGAGGTGGCCGCCGCGCTGGCCGATGACAACGCGCCGGCGTTGACGGCCGCTGTCACCGGCACGCCCACGCTGTCGCCCTGGGCCTGGATGTTGGCGGCGTTTACCACCTGCAAGGCCGCGATGTTGACGTTGCCCGACACGCGGATGCCGGCCTCGCCCGCGTCGATCGTGCCCAGCGGCGCGTACAGGTCCACGTCGCCCGCCGGCACCTCCGGCAGCGGCGCCAGCGTGGCGATGCCCGCGCCGGTGCTGGGCGCGTTGGGCGACAGGGTCACGTTGCCAACAGCGTCATATTCGCGTTTGGGCGGCGAATACAGCACCGTGGTCTTGGACCCGCGACCCGCGTTGATGTCGCCTTCGGCCGACCACGCCGTGATGCCGCCGCCAAAGGTCGTCATGACGCGGCTTTGCCCCAGCAGGATGCTGCCTTGCGCATACAGCTGGATGTTGCCTTCGCCCTGCGTGATGATCCCGGCCGTGGCGGGCGGCGCCACGCCTTCCACGCCGAACACCTGCTGCCCGCCCGGCGTCATCAACTGGATGTCGCCGCCGAAACTGCTGCGGATGCCCGCCGCGCCGTACAAGGTGATGTCGCCGTCATACGCGCCCGGCGTCGCGTCGGAAAACAACGCGGCAATGGCTTGGCGACCGCGCAGATAACTGCCGTTGCGCGGGCTGCTCTTGTCGTTGTATTCGCGGCCCCCGGCACGCAGCTCGGCAAAATACACCTGCCGCGCGAAGATGCGTTGCTGCTCGGCGGGCAGCGCCGCGAACACCGCGCGCGCATCGTCCGTGCTGCCGGCAAAGCCGTAACGCTGCGTCAGCCACAGCAGCAGTTCGGCCTCGTAGGTCTTGAAGGCCAGGCCCTGGTCAACCAAGGGGCGGCCGGGGTCGGCGGCCTTGGCCGGGTCCAGATAGCGGTCGATAAAGCCCGCGTAGTCCGGCCCCTTGGCGCCCACGCCCGCCTGCACGGCGATAGACGCGCCCAGCCGGTGGTCGCCCGACAGCACCGGCCCCAGGCTGGTGATGGACGCGCGATCCGCCATCAACACGTGACGGCCGGCCGATACGTCCAGCACGCCCGGGCCCGCCACTTGGAACGAGCTGTACAGAATGTCGCGTCCCGCCGACACGCGCGATACGTCCAGCGCGTCGCGGTGCAGGAACAGGTTGCCGGTAGATGTCACCGACGTCGAGCTGGCGCCAAAGTTCATGCCGTTGGTCGTGGGCACATCGGTCTTGACGCCGGTGTCGGTACCCGAGGCCACGATGTCGCGGCCCGCCATCATCCACACGGGGCCTGACGCCTCGTACCACGTCTGCCCGGTATTTGGCCCCTGCAAGACAGAGAGCACTTCGCCGGTGCGCAGCCCCACGATGTCGCCATCGCGGGCGTAGAAGCGCGTCACCGCATTGGAGCCCGCCGCCCCGGCCGTCGGCGCATTGAAATAGAACAGGGGGAAATGGGTGTCGCGGGCGCCATCGATGCCGTCCACGCCCTTGTTGCCCAGGGCCACATTGGAGTTGGCCTCGGACAGGTAGCCCGCAAAAGCCGGCGCGAACACGCTGGCCACGCTTGCGGGGTCGGCGCCCGAGCGGTTGATGGCGTAGCCGCCCGCGTAGATGGAATTGCCGGCCAGTACTTCAAGCTGGCCCCGCGCGCCCGGTGCCAGGGTCAGCGAATACGGCAGCCCCGTGGCCTCGTTGTTCAGGTAGCCGGCCGACACGCCCGCGTACACGCTGCCGTCGTAGGCCGTGGCGCGAAGAATCGACGGATACAGATAGCGGCCGTCCGACGGCGACGTATTGCGCCCGGTCTGCACCGACAGCCCCTGCGCACTGTGCGAGGTCTGCCGGCTGGGCGTCAGGTTGCCGCCCGCGCTGGACAGTTCGATAGCGGTGTTCTCGGTCCACATCGAGAACCAGCTGGTGCCGCCGCCGGTGCGCAAGGTGCCATCCAGCAGGTGGTACGGCGTGGTGTTGGGCACCGCCACGCGGCCGGGGTCGCCGGCGCCGCCCACCACCAGGTCGCCGCGCGTATCCAGCCGCATGACCGAGTCGCCGGGGATCAGCACCAGGCCGCCCGTGGCGCTGGCCAGGGTGGAGACATACGGGTCGTAGCCGCGGCTGTCCTTGGCGTCCTGTTGGGTGGATTCGTTGCCGTACTGCAAGTCCAGGCCGCCGACCGCGCCGCTGGACAGCCCGGCGTGGCCGCGCAGGTTGATCAGCGCGCCTTGCAGGTCCAGCGCGGGTTCGCCGTAGTACGGCGTGGGGCCCACGGTGGACGAGACCCGTCCGCGTGCGCTCTGCGTGGGGTTAAGCCCGCCGCCCACACGGATGTCGATGTCGCCGCCGCCCGTCAGCGTGATGGCGCCATCGGCCGCGACACGCCCGGTGCTGCCCACCGCCACGATCAAGCCCTGGCCGCGCGGGTTGGTGACGGACCCGCGCGATTCGATATTGCCGGCGTCGCCGTCTACGCGCAGGTTGACGTTGCCGCCGCCCAGCGCGCCAAAGCCCGTGAAGCCCACCAGCAGCGGCGTGTTGTCCTTGAAGTCGGAAGGCGCCTTGACGTAGCTGCCGAAGTTGATCCACCACGCGGTCGGCGTATCGCCGCCGTTGGCGCTGCCCGAGCCTTGCCGCCACAACCAGTTGCCCACGCCCACGCTGGGCGCCAGCACACGCGCATCGAAGGGGCCACCGGTGGTCTTGCCCCACACGTCGCCGCGCAGGGCGCCGCCGGTGTACAGGCCCAGGTTGCCGCCTTGTTCCGGATACCAGGCTTGATAAGTGCCGCCCTCCGATACGAAGGGTTCGTAGGTGCTGGAATGCGCATCGCCCAGCACCGTGGCTTCGTAGCGGCCGCGCGGCAGTTGGTAGGCGGGCGCCACGTCGGCGGACTGCGTGCCCGCCGTGTAGACCCCGTAAGCCGACATCAGGCTGATGTCACCGCCGGCCGCCAGGTCCAGGTCGCCCGTGCCGGTGCGCAGCACGCTGAAGTTCTGCGTGTGCGCGGTTACCGTCGTCGACGACTTGTTCTCATAGCACTGCTCTGGCGACCGCGCACACTTTTCCAGGTCTTCGTCCGACACCGGCGACCCGGCGGGCTGACCGTACGTGTTGCCCGGTGCCCAGGCCCAGCGGGGCGGCGGCAGGCACAGCCCTTCGACCGCGTCGCACAACCACAGCAGGTCTTCCGGCACCGGCGCATAGGGCTCGAAGCCGGAGGGGCCCGCCTCGGGGCCCCACACCAGGCCGGCGCCCATCGCCAGCGTGACGTTGTAGTGGCTGTCGGCCAGGTTCAGCTTGCCGGCGCCAGGGCCGGGTTGCACGCGCAGCGGGTCCGCCGCATCCAGATCCGCGCCGGCCACCAGGCGCAACGACCACGACTGGCTGCCGGCGGGCAGCATCGGGGCCAGCGCCCAATTGCGCCGCTGATCGGCCGCTGTGCCGGGGCGCAACTCGACATAGTCCACGCCATCCGGAAACACCAGCTTGGCCTGCGACGGAATCACCGCGCCTTGCTTGAGCGTGATCGTGCCCGCCATCAACAACACGTTCGGCTCATAGCCTTGCGTGGTGTGCAGGTTGGGCAGCGCCACATTGGCCGGCCACATGAATGCCTGCATGGCCGTGCCCGCCATCAACAGCGTGCCCGCGCCCAGGCGCGTGCCCACCGGCAGGTCCACCGCCTGCTTGAGGATGCTGCCCGCCGGGTACAGCAATTGCCCGGCCGCATCGCGCACGTCGCCGGACAACACCGTGCCAGCCGCTATCGACAGCGGCTGGTTCAGCGCCGCTTCAACGGGCAGGCGCGTGCCGGCGGCCAGCGTCGTCGGCTGCAAGGGCAGCGCGTAGTTCAGCGTTTTGCCACCGGGGAATTCGGTGCCGTCGGCCAAAACAACGCCGCCGCGCGGCAACACCACGTCGCCGCCAAAGGGCTGCGCGCCCGGCGTCAGAATCCAGCCGTGCTCGTCGTCGGGCGTGGCTGCCGGTGGCGCGAAGCCGTCGTTGATGCTGCCGTAGACGTCCAGATTGCCCTTGGCACGCAAGGTCAGCGCGCCCGCCTCGCCCGAGCCGTACACCGACGTCATGGCCGAACGCGGGTTCAGGCTGGCATAGCGATAGCCCGACAGGTCCAGGTCGCCTTGCACGACCAGGTCGCCATCGCCCGTCTTGCTGACGATTTCCACGCCCGGCCGCAGGTGGAACACGTCGCGGTAGGTGGCGTTGTTCAAGCCTGCCAGCTTGGCGTTCAGCAGATTGCCGTTGGCCAGTGCGTTGCCGATGAACGCTGCGCTGTCGCCATGCAGCGTGTCGAGATAGGCCTGGTCGATGATCTGATGACTGCGTCCGTTGGCGCGGTCGGCCGGGTCGCCGACGCGCGCGTCGTCATAGCGCTGCATGGCCACCAGCGAAATGGATTTGGCGCCGTCGATGGTCAGCGGTCCACGTGCGTCGATAGCGATGTCGCCGGCCGTGGCCGCCGCGCCGCCATTGACGCCCGCGTTGCCCGACGCGTCGATACGCGGCGCCAGCAAGTCCAGCGTGCCCCGCGATGCCCCATCGTGCTGACCCGCGCCGGTACCTGCCGTGGCGGCGGTGCCGTGGCGCAGGTCGATGCGCGCGCCGCTGGCCAGCGTCAACACGCCGCGCCCGGCGTTCAGTTCGACCACCGCGCGGTTGGGCGCATCGATGATCTTGCCGTAGCTGTCCACGCGCAACACGGTGCCGTGCGTGTCCAGCACGGCGTTGGACGCCAGGGTCAGCCCGTCGCGCGCGGCCAGGCGGATGCGGCCCACGCGTTCGCCGCTGGCATCGACCACGCCGGCCACCGTCAGGCTGCCGCTGTCGATCGACAGATTGATGTCATTGGCGCGCAGCGTGTTGCCCAGCGTCAGGCTGCCTTGCTTGAGCTGGAAGCTGCGCGCGCCAAAGACGCCGCCCTCGTTCAGGCGCTGGTTAAGCGCATCGAAATCCGTGCTAAGCGTGGCCGCCGTGCCCAGATGCTGGGCGCGCACGTCGATGCTGCCCGCGCGATACGGCACGGCGGTACCGCCGGCATCGTAATGCCCCGAGCTGGCGCCCAGGATGCGGCCTTGCAGGTCGACCACACCGGCCGACGCCGCCAGCGCATCGGCCCGCAGCGTGCCCGCGTTGTTCTGTTGCGCCGACAGGTCGATCAGCGCGCCGCCCGCTTGCCGGATGCCGCCCTGTGCGCTTTCCAGGATCACGTCGCCGCCCCAGCTGTAGCGCAGCACGTCGTTGAACGCGATGGCGCGACCCGACACGTCGATTTGCGACGCCCCGGTCAGCAACACGCCGTCGCGGCCTTGCACCGTGAGCTTGCCGCTGGGCAACACGATGCGGCCATCGATTTGCACGGTGGCGCCGGACAGGCCGACTTGCGCGCCCAGGTCCTGCACGGCCGCCACCGGCCCGGCGCCGGCGCCGGACAGGCGCACGTCGCCGCCCGCCAGCATCTGGTTCACCGAACCCGCGCCCCCGGTCAACAGCGGCGTGTTCAGGTTCAGGTTGCCGCCGCGATACGCGTAGCGGCCGGTGCTGCTGTCGAATGCGCCCTGCGATTCATACACGGACAAGCTGCCGCGATGGTTGGCGGTGATCCGTTCGCTGGCGTTCAGGTTGACGCTGGCAAAGCCCAGCGCCAGCCGCGCGTTGTCTTCCTGGCCGCTGGGCTGCGCGCCCTGGCCATAGCCGAATTCGATGCGCTCGGCGTCGATGCGCAGCACGCCCTTGCCCGTGCCCGCGCCGCCGGCCACCACTGCGCCGGGCGCTTGGGTTGCGCCGTTCCAGACCAGGTTCTGGGTGCGGATGCCCGCCTCGTCGCCCGCGTCTCCAAACCCGTAGATGGCCGGGGTGCCCAGCGCCAAGGTGGCCAGGCTGTATTTGCCGGTGACCGGGTCGCGCGTGTCCAGCGCGACGGTGCCGTAGAAGTTCATCGCGTCGCGCGCGGTCAGCGTCAACACTTCCAGCGCGGACGCGCCCATGCTGGTGTCGCCACGCAGCAGGCGGGCCAGGATGTCCTGGTTCAGCGTCAGGCCGCTGGGCAGGATGCCCTGCTCCGCCGCCTGCGCCAGCGTTTGCGCCGTGCCGACATTGACGGCGCCAACGGCCAACGACAGGTTGCGGGTGCCGTAGCGCACCTGCTCGCCCAGGTCGAAGGCGCCATTGGTGGCGGCGGCGATGGTGCCTTCGGAATACAGGCGCGTCACATCGTTGCACGCCGCCACGGCGCAGGTACCGATGCGGATGGCGCCCGTGGCCAGCGCGTCGGGCGCCAGCACATCAAGGCGGCCGTTGGACACGGCCAGCAGGCTGGCGCTGCCCGGTTGGAACGCGTAGCCGCTGGTGGAATCCACGGACGGCGCGCCCCGGCCCAGCGTCGATATCCCGGCGCCGGCTTCAAGTTCGATGGTGTTTGCCGAGAGCAGCACTTCGGGCGCGGTCAGCTGCGCGCCGGTGCGCAGCACCACTTCGCGGGCGGACTGCTGGAAGGTATAAAAGCGCCCGCCTTGCCCGTAGGACACCACCGGCATCGCACCGACGACCAGGCGGCTGGCGCCCAACGCCGTCAGCGCATCGGCGCCCACCGACGTGCCCGCGAAACCTGCCGTGGGCGCCTGGCCCGGGGCCAGGATCTCCACCGCGGTGCTGCCGCCGCTCACCGCCACGGCGCCACCAAAGCCACCTTGCGCAGCCTTGAAATCGGCCTGGCCTTCAAAACTGAACGCCTGCCCGTCCGACGAACCGGCATGCAGCGCCAAGCGCAGGGTGCGTGCGTCGGCGGGCAGCATCGCGCGTGGCACGCCGCGCGTCACGGCGTCCGCCGCCACAAAGCTGGCGTAACTCATCTCGTTGTATTGCGACAGGGTGCGCAACACGCTCGCCGGCGTCAGGATGACCGCGCTGGCCAGACTGTTCGCCACCTGTGTGCCGGCGGTCGACAGGGACCCGCTGGCGGCCCAGGACTGGTTGCGCATCCGCATGGGCGTCACCGCCGCGCCCGCCGAAGCCGCGCCGTTGATCTCGACGCGGAAGGCGCCGGGCAGCAAGGCATAGGTGGACGGCATCAAGGTGTAGGTGCCCGCCGGCAAGCCCGGCACGCCCGCCCCCAACGTGATCTGCCGGCCCACGCCGGGCGTGGAAGCGCCGGCCTCGCCGCCCACTGGCGCCACCGGCGCCTGCGCGCCGGGCACGATGGCGTACACCGGGTTGGCGGCCAGGCCGGGCAACGTAAAGCCGCCGTCGGGGTTGTTGCGCACCAGCGGCGCGTACCGCGCATCGGTGGAACCGCCGCGACCGGACACGAAGCCCGCGCCGGTCAGCTGACCACCACCGGACAGGTCCAGGACCGAGCCCGGCAGCGCATCCACGTCCTGAAATGCCAGGGTAATGCCGGTGCGCAGCGCGGCCTGGTCGCCGATGCCGGATGCGCCCCCCACGCCCACCAAAGACACCGGCGCACCCTTGAACTGATACGACACGCCGTCCGTCGTGCCGCCATAAGGCATCAACAGCCCGGCGCCGCTGACCGAGGTCACGCTGCCGGGCAGCAGGCTCAGGCGTTGCGTGCCCATCCGTTGGCTCTGGTCGCCCAGCACAATGGCGCCCAGCGGCGCGCGGATGACGCCACCCTGCTCTACGGTGGCAGCCGCCAGGCGCAACGAGCCGAACGCCGAATACGGAATGGGCGGCAACGCAGCCGTCGCGGCATCGTGACGCGCCACGGTCAGGCGGCGATCGGGGTCGAACCACTGCGTGCCGTCCTCGCGCCGCGTGTAGCCCGCCAGCACTTCGGCCTCGGCGCCCGTGGCGGGATAGACCTGCGCAGCAATCAATGCCAGATCGCCGCGCGTCCACAGTCGCGTGCGCGGTTCGTTGTCGTTGTTGGCCAGAAAGCGCAGGTCGCCCGCGCTGTCCAGCGTCACGCGGTCAAAGCCCGCGCGCGCCACCGGCAGCGCACCACCCACGCCGCGCACGATCGAGCCCTGCGTGCCGAAGGACAAGCTGTTGCCCACTTCCAGCAGATTGCCGGCGCGCGCGGTGAAGGTGCCTTCGCCGACCTCGGCCGCATCGGCGAACAACACGCGCGGACGCAGCACGCCATTGGTGGCCGCGTACTTGCCCAAGCCGGACAGCCGCACATACGACGACGCCAGGTTCACGCGCGCTTGCGCGTTAGCTTGTGCGTTAGCTTGTGCGTTGGCTTGTACGTTGGCTTGTGCGTTGGCTTGTGCGTTGGCTTGTGCGTCGGCTTGTGCGTCGGCTTGTGGCGCCAGCGAGAACGCGCCGGCATACAGCCGCAGGCTTTGCGCCGTCTGGACGTTGACGTCGCCGTCAAACGACATCAGGCCATTGGAAAGCAGCCCCAGATGATCGAAGCCCCCGCCCCCCAACAAGCGCGTGGTGTCCAGACGGGTGTGTCCATAACGCAGGCCCTCTTCGGCCTCGCCCGGTTTCAGATCCGCGCGCAGGCCCTTGCCCGCCGCACCCGCGCCCAGCACCAGCTCGCGCGGCACCTGCACGTCAATGCTTGAAACGTTGTCGCCCGCGACGCGATACAGCGGAGTTTCCAGCGCGATATCCAGCGTGCCACCCGACGCATTGGCGCCGCCCGCCCGCGCGATGAACGTGCCGTCCAGATGCAGGCCGTTGTAGGAACTGAGCGAGATGCGGCCACCGTCGCCGTTCAACGGCACCGCGCCCACGCCGTTCACGTCCACCACCGTGCCCGCGCCCGACGCGTTCAGCACCGCGCCGGGGCGCACGATCACGTAGGCGTCGGCCGACGTTGCCGTGGCGCGGTCATGATTGATCTCGCCGCCGATCACGATGACGCCGCCCGAGTCCGCCACGCCATAGCGGCGGCCCTGCGCGTCGATGCCACTTTCCGCGCGCCCGGCCACGTCCAGCACCGCCTGTTCGCCGATCCAGATCGAGCGGTTGTGCAGTTCGCCATCGGCGGTGTCGAAGGACTCGGCCACGTCCAGCGTGCCCACGCGCAGTTGGCGAATATCGATCTTGCCGCCGGCGGCCGTCAGCGCGCCCGCGACCGTGATCTGCCCGGCGCCCAGCAGTTCGATGCTCTGGCCCGGGTCCACGTTGATGCGCGCGCCCCGGCCGATGTTCAGTTCGACCAGCTTGTCGGCGCCCGCGGTCGCCACGCTGCGACCGCTTTGCAACAGCAGGCTGGCGCCGCGCCGCCGCGTTGCCGTGCCCGCCACCGGATCATGTTGATAGACGGGCGGCAGCCACGTGTCCAACACCGCTGCCGGGTCCGTGCCGGTGGGCACGCCCTGCGCGCCCGACACGGGGCGATAGACGGGCATCAGCACATCGACGCGCGCATCGTCAGCCACGGTCAAGCCCTGGCTGCCGGTAATCTCGTAACGCGAATAGCCCTGCTGGAAGAACGGCGCGGCCAGGGTCAGCGTGGCCTCGGCAGACGCCAAGGGGGCGGCGCCGACAGCCACGGCTACGGCGCCCCCGGCCGCTGTGCCGGACGCATCCGGCACAGCACCCGGCACGGAGGGTTGCACCGCTACCGGGCCATCGCCCAACACGATCTTGCCCGCCACCAGTTTCAGCGTGCCGCCGCCTTCCACGCCGTAGCCGCGCAATTGGGCGCCCAGTGTCACCTCGCCCACGGAGCCGTCGCCGGACGCCACCGCGTCTATGGTCGTGTTGCCGCCCTTGCCGCCCGTCACCTTGTTCTTGGACCGCAACACCGCGCCCGAGCTGACGTCGATGACGCTGCCCGCCGCCAGCTGGATATCGCCGCTGCCGCGCACCGACACCGAGCCGCCGTTCAGGTACGGCATGGCGGCCGTCTGTTCGGGCGACAGGGCCAGGTTGGTCCACATGCCCGTGGCGTCCAGCCGCGTGCGAGCACTGAGCGCGACGCCGGGCCCATCCCCCTCGCCCCCCGCGCCCGCCACGCCTGCCACGGTATCCCTCACGCCCGACGGCGAGATCTGGCTCAACACATTGCCCAGCCGGATGCTGCCGGCGCGTGCCGTCAGCGTTGCGTCCACCGACACCTGGTTCGCGAACAAGGTGATGTCGCCTGCCGGTCCCACCTTCAGATCCGACTGCACGGTGATGTCCTGCGCGGCGATCTTGATGGCGCCCAGCCCCGCGCGATTCAGCTGCGCGGTGTCCAGTTGCAGGGTGCCCGCGCGGTCGTCCGGCAACGCCGTGTCCAGATCCAGACCCGCCGCAATCGCGGCCACCTGTTCCGACAGGGTTACATGCTGGATCGTGTTTTCCGACAGGCCCAACGCGTATTGCAACGCGCCCGTGCGCTTGTCGTAGTAAGGCGTGTACGTGCCCACCACCAGCTGCGCGCCGCGCGCCGCCGCCCGTTGCGATTGCTGATAGCCGTCCAGCCCGGCCTGCGCGGCGGCGGTCTGGCGTTCGCCTTGATAGGTCTGGCCAACGAGCTCGCCTTCCAGCACCGCGCTTTTGGTGCCGATCAACAGCCTGCCCGCGTCGCGCCCCACCGTATAGTCGCTTTCAAAACGTTCTTTGGGCGCAATCAGCGGATTGTAGAAATACTGCGTCTGGCCCCAGCGCTCGTGCGTGGCCTCATAGCCCTTGTACAGGCCGGTATAGGCAAGGTCGCCGGGCGCGCGCGATACCTCGTACAGCCGCCCGTCCACGCCGCGCAGCCAGGTCTGCCGGACCTTGCCGTCCTGCACATCCAGGGTGCCGCCCGACACGTTGATCTGCGAACCGGCCCGCGTCACGACGTCACCGCCCGTGAATTCCACGTGGCCGCCCTGCGCCATCCATTCGTTCACCGCGTGGCCCTGCGTGCCCAGATACCCGCTCACCTCCAACAGGCCGCCCGCCGTGTACCAGCGGTCGGTGGCATAGCCGTTGGTGCCCGCCGGCACCAGCACCAGCTCGCGCGCATCTACCCAGATGTCGTTGTTGTTCAGCTTGCCGCTATCGCGATTGATCGGCGCGTCGCGCTGTTCATTGCCCTGGACGTTGATCTTGACGCTGTTGTTCTCCATCGCCACCGGCACGCCCACGGCGCCCGCGACGTCAAGAATCGCGCCCTCGCGCACCAGCGCGCGCTGCGTGGCCTGCACGGCGATCTGCCCGCCAGTGGCCAGCGTGATCGACCCGGTGGCAAAGTCCACCGTGCCGGAACTGTTGATTTCCACGCGCGACAGCTCGCGCCGGTCCGCGCCCGCCGCCACTACCGTCGCATCGGTTGCCGGGGTGACCGGCACCCGCAGGCCGTCGCGCTGGCTGTCCAGCGCCAGTGCGCCGCTGCGGTCCAGCAGGATGGCCGTGGTGCTGGCTTCAGCCAAGGTAATCTTGCCGCCCTCGCCCACCGCGTTCAGGTGGACCGTGCCGCGCGTATCGACCGACGTGCTGGACAGCACCACGCCGCTTTGCACGACGTCGCCGCCCGTCATCGTCACGTCGCCCACGGCGGCCTGGATCAGCCCCGTGTTGGCAACGCGGCCCGGCGTGCCGGTGGGCGTGACTTCGTTGCCCTTGGTGGTGGACAGCAAGTTGCCGGAGGTGCCCTGGCCACGCTTGATGACGAAGTTGTCGCCCGCCGCCAACGCGGCCTGCCCGGACGGCGTGTTGATCGTGCCCGCGTTGTTCACGTCCTTGCCCAGCAGCAGCACATAGCCGCCGCCCGCCGTGGACGTCGCCGGCGCCGCCGTGCCGATCAACGCACCGGCCTGCACGTCGATGTTGCCACGCGCATCCGTAAACGTCGGCTGCGCGCCGTTGTCGGCGTACACCCCCTTGTCACGAAACTGCGCGTCGGTGATCACGCCGGCGGCGGCCACCAGGTTGCGCGCGTTGACCTGGCTGGTGCCGGTGAAGATCACGCCGTTCTGGTTCACCACCAGCACGGTGCCGTCGGCCTTGATCGCGCCCTGGATCTGGCTCGGCTTGACCGCCGCGCCCACCACCCGGTTCAGCACCGCGTCGTCCGCGCCCTGCTTGAATTGCAGCGTCGTGTTGCGCCCGACGTTGAAGCTGTCCCAGTTCAGGATGGCGCGCGATTGCGTCTGTTCGATGGTGACGACCTGGCGGCCGTTTTGCACGCTGGGTGACGCGGCCTTCGCGCCTTCCCATTTGGCCTGATCGCCCGTTGCGGCCCACAAGCCCCCTTCGACCAGGCCGTCGGGCACATCGACGCCACCGGCCGCCGCCGCTGCGCGCGCAGCCGCCTGCGCGGCTTGCTGCGCGGCGACGGCGGCGGCTGAGCGGTTCAGGTTGTCCAGCGACCGCTGCAACTGCTGGCGCGATTGCGCCTGTTGGCGCGCGCCGGCGCCTATGCCCGCCATACTGCCGTCGGGCATGCGGCCGGTGCGTTGCGCGGTCGACTGCACGGCATTCTTGTCCGAGAACCAACCGGGGCTGAAGGCGCGCTGCTGCGCCTGGGCCGCGCTGCCGGCACTGCCCGCGATCAGCAGCGCGGTGACCGCCTGCGACAGTGGCGTCGGACGCCAGTTGGGGCGCTGCCGCCCCGGCACCCGCCCCATGTTCCGCTTGCCACCCGAGTCCGACATCCGTGCCTGCATGATCGCCATCCCTTGTTCCAATCGCGCGAGTTCTTCACTTAGAACAAGACAGACGGATAGAAAAATGCAGACCAGAACGCTGTCACAAATAATTCATCCAGACAGGCGTTTTACGACGCGCTTATGACAACAACACCACGCCGGCCGGCAGATGTGTCACACGCGCGCCATACGCATCGCGAATCAGGCGTTCGGCGTCAGCCACCTGTGCCAACGAAAACCGCGCCTGCACCAGACGCTTGCCCAGTTGATCGTTCATCAGCACCAGCCGGCCCCGGCGATAGCGGTTCAGTTCGTCCACCACCTGCGCCAGCGGCTGCTGGTTGAACACCAGCCAGCCCTGACGCCACGCAGTGACCACCGCCGTGTCCACCGCCACCGGCGGCATCACGCGCGCATCGTCGTAGCGCAGTTCGCGGTTGGCGGCCACGTCGAACACGCCTTCGGCATGCACCAGCCGCAGCGCGCCGGACAGGCAGCACAGCCGCGCCTGCCCGTCGATATAGCGCAGGTTGAACGTGGCGTCGCGCGCGGTGATACGGCCTTTACCCGCGACCACCACGGCGGGCGTGGCGCCCGCGCGTATCTCGGCTTCGCCTTCGGCCAGCTCGATCACCGAACCGTTTGCGTCGTTGCCCACGTTGATGCGGGTCAGCGTATTCATGTCCACGTCCAGCGACTGGCCCAGAGCCACCCGGCGCTGTTCGCCCGCCGCCGTGCGGTAATCCGCGCCCAGGGCATCCACGCCCGGCCACAAGCCCAGCGGCGGTTTGAACGCCAGATACGCCGCCGACGCCGCCAGCGCGCCGCCCAGGAACGCGCGGCGGCCGCTCATCACCGGTTTGTGCGCGCGGCGAGTCGCGCGGTCGGCAACCACGTTCTGAATGGCGGGGCCCATGCCCTGCCACATCTGCTGCTGGGCGGCGAACGCGGCGGGATGCCGGCTGTCCGCGCGCAGCCAATCGCGAAACGCCTGCGCGTCGTCCTCGGTGGCGCGGCCCGAGGTCAGCGCCAATAACCAGTCGCGCGCCTGTGCCGTGGCGCTGTCTTCCTGCTTGTTTCGTCGGGGCATGCTCATCGTCAACGCCATGGTGTGTCATCCCGGCACGCTTCGCGGGAGGGGACGCCCGGGTGGCCCGTTCCGTTGCCCGTTGCCTGCCCGGCCACGAGGAGTTCTTGCGCGCAATGTTCCAGCGCGCGCTTCAGTTCCTTGGACACGATGCGCTCGGACACGCCATAGCGCCTCGCAATTTCCGCGTGCGGCAGCTCTTGCACGCGCGCGGCCAGCACCATTTGCTGGGTCCGTTCGGGCAGCTTTTTCAGCGCGCGCTGGAACGCGTCGACCTGGTTACGGCCTTGCGCGATGCGGGCCGGGTCGGCGGCCTCGTCCGCCAGATGAATCAATTCACTGATTTCAACGCCCGTCAGCAAGCGGGAATCGCGGCGGCGCTGGTCTTCCGCGATGTTCAGCGCCACACGAAACAAATAGGCGGCGGGCTGCTGGATCGACGAACTGGCGGGCAAGTCGTTCACCTTCAAAAACGCTTCCTGCATGGCGTCGTGCGCCAGGTCGTCCGAACCCAGCCGCCGCCGCAACTGACTGCGAAAGTCGTTGTAGCGTTCCAGAAACAAGGCCCGCAACGAGCCGTCCGGTTTGTTATCCCGCACTGCCGGCTCCCCTGTCCGCATCGCATTGCGCCGCACTGCGCGGCGTCAGCAGCACCGTCAACGGCTGTGGCATCCCTGTCGGCAGCGGACCAATCACCGCTCCGCGCAACGCCGCTTCCAGACGTCCGTCCAGGCCGGCCTGCCCCGTTGACGACACCCACCCTACCCGGCTGACGCGCCAGGCGTTATCGAACCACAATTGCACCAGGGCGCGGTAGTTGCCCGGCTGCGTGGCGGCCGCCGCGCACAGGGCGCGTTTCAACGCCGTCTGCACCACGGCGGCGTAAGGCGTGTCGCGCAGGCGCTTGCCCGCCGCGCCGGCGCCTGCCGCCGTGTCCTCGTCCTTGGCGACCAGCGTGAACGACTGCGCGCTGGCATAGCGAATCGATAGCGGCGAGCCGGCCAGCAGCCGGCGCAACGCTTCGCTGGGCGTGTAGGCGCCCACCACGGCGGGCGCCTGCCTGCCGGCCGTCAAGGTGCTGTCCACCAACACGGTCAGCCCGCTGGCCAGGCTGTATTCAACCAGCGCCTGGGCCAGGGGCTGCGCGGCGATCTGGAAGTGCATGGGCTTGGCGGGCGGACCCGCGGCATGGCCGGTTGGCAACAATGCCAGCAAGCTCCAGGCCAGACACGCGCGCAAGGCAACGCCACGGCCCTTGAAGACGCTCTTCATAAACGTGACCGCAAGGGAAAAGTGCCTGACATGGCCGCAACAGAGAACGCCATCAGCGCCCGCGCCTGGAAAAGCCGCCATGCTAGAGCCGCTGAATGACGCATTCGTGACACTTGACGCGCGCGGCGCGCGCCACCGCCACGCAACGGTCACCTACGGGGTGCGGGCGGTCTCTATACTTTTTGGATTGGGTTGGCCGCGATGGGCCGGACCGTTCAAGGGAGCGCGCATGCGCAAGATGCGTGAGGCCAGGGGCCTGTGGCGGGGGATGGGGGTGATGGCCTGCGGCGCGCTAGGCATGGCGGGCGCGCTTGGATTGCTGGACGCGGGCGCCATGGCGCAGACCGTAGAGAAGCAGACCGTAGAGGAGCAGAAACCCGCGCAGTCGGCCCTGCCACCGGCTTCGGCTCGATCAGGCGGCGCGTGCATCGAGACCGAGGTCAACGGTTACCGCGCCTTGTCCTACGACTGCCTGAACCGGAAGATGGCGCCGGACACCTCGGCTAACCGGCCGTCGCCGGGGCTGGCGTCGGAAGCCATCACGCAACGCCCGCCCAACCAGATGGGCCTGCCCACGCCCGCCACCATCGGCAACCGCATGGGCAACACGTTTGGCACATCCGCCTATCCGCAACGGCCGTAGCCATAACGAGAGTTACCGTGGCGCCTTCCCGCGCCGCGCTACACCGTGCGGCAGATGAAATAGATCTTCTTGACGAACTGGTCCACTTCCCAGCGGCCCGTATACCCCTCGGGCATGACAAACGCTTCGCCCACCGTCAGTTCGTGCACGGTACCGTCCGGATCGACCAGCCGCGCCGCGCCTTCGACGATGGTGCCAAATTCGATATAGCCGGTCGTGTTCGACTGAAACACCCCGGCGGTGCTTTCCCAGACGCCCGCTTCCGCCTTGCCCGCGTGACCCTCAAAGGCGGTGACGGTCTGAAAGGCCGCATCGCCCGAGATCGGGCGGCGGGGTTTGCCGGGCACCGGGTTCTTCATCGGGCCGGCATCGATGCGGACTAGCCGCGATTGATCATGCTTCATGGGTAGCCTATGGAATGTTGTCTTGCGTTCAGTGCGCCGCCACCACCAACACCTCGGCCATGGCGCGGCTGACCGTGCGCATGCGGTGCGGCAGTTCGGAATCAAAGTAAACGGAATCACCGGTTTCCAGGCGGAACTGGCGTTCGCCCACCTGCACTTCGACGGCGCCTTTGAGCACCAGCAGGAATTCTTCGCCCGGATGCGGAAACACCGCCGTCGCGTCAGGAAATTCGCGCGGCGGATGCACCACAAAAGGCTCCATCGCCTTGACCTTGCGACGCCCGGCCAGCGATTCGTAATGGTATTGCGCGCCTGGCCCGCCGCGTTGCAGCGCCTCGCGATCGCCCACGCGCACCACGCTGACCACTTCGTCTTGCGCGGCGCCGTCTCCGCCGACCAGTTGCGATACGCCCACGCCATAGGCTTCAGCCAGACGCAGCACCGTCGAAATCGACGGTTCGCTCAGGCCGCGTTCCAGCTTGGACAGGTAGCTTTTGGTCAGCCCGGTGCGCTGCGCCAGCTGTTCCAGGGAAAGCGCTTGCTGGCGGCGCAGGGTGCGTAGGCGGGGGGGCAGGTCGATCATGGCGGGGGGTGGAAAATCGGACCGGTAAGAATGCCCGAAACCAGCGCCGCCGTCGAGCCGCCCTGCCCGGCCTGGCTGCCCGATCCGCGCCGCATCCTGCTCGCCTGTCCGGTGCCCTATCCGGTCCCCTATCCGGCCGCCCGTTGCCGCAGGCTACGACAACACGTCCGGATGCGCGCGCAGCGCCCGGCGGGCGTAATACGAAAACCCCACCTGCGACCGCTTGGGCGTCAGGATCCAATCATGCGCTTCGCGTCCCAACGCGGGCGGAATAGGCTGGATCTTGCCCGCCGACATCGCCAGCAGCTGCATGCGCGCCGCGCGTTCGAACTGCAAAGCCAGCACGCAGGCCTCTTCCACCGACCCGGCCGCGATCAACATACCGTGGTGCGACAACAGAATCGCCCGCTTGTCGCCCAGCGCCGCCGAGATGATCTCGCCTTCTTCATTGCCCACCGGCACGCCCGGCCAGTCCTTCAGGAAAGCCACATCGTCGTACAGCGTGCAATTGTCCATGTGCGACACCTCCAGCGGCACCTCCAGCATCGACAGCGACGCCACGTGCAAGGGGTGCGTGTGGATGATGCAATTCACATCGGGCCGCGCCCGATAGATCCACGAATGAAAACGGTTGGCCGGGTTGGGCATGCCGCCGCCCTCTTGCACGCGCAAATCTTCATCCACCACCAACAGATTGCTGGCCGTGATTTCATCAAAGCCCAGGCCCAGCCGCTGCGTGTAATAGCGGCCCGCTTCGGGCGTACGCGCGGTGATCTGCCCCGCCAGCCCGGAATCGTGGCCGCCATCAAACAAGATGCGGCACGTCAGCGCCAGCCGTTCGCGCAAGCTCCATTGCGGCGTGTCGAACTGACGCCGCATCTCGGCTTGCGCACGCGCGATCAGTTCGTCTTTTCCCAGGTGCATCGTATCGGTCATCATGTCTCCGTCATGCCGTCCTTCATCAGCGGCGTAAATCCCGGCCGCGCACATGGGCGCGCTTGCCGGGGTGTCCATAGCATAAAGGGGGGGCCC
>NZ_JBLVOL010000017.1:17990-26158 GCF_053543755.1 Achromobacter semiaridum
GGTCAATCCATCTTGATGTTGGCGCGCTTGACGATGTCGGTCCACTTGGCATTCTCGGCCGCGATAAAGCGCCGATATTCCTCTCCCGACCCCGTGTACAACTGCGTGCCCTGCGCCGCCAATCGATCCTTCAATTCCGCCGACGCCAGCGTCTTTTGCAACGCGGCGTTCAGGGCGGCCACCACCTCGGGCGGCGTGCCGGCGGGCGCCAGCAATGCGTTCCAAGAACTGATCTGCAACGCCGCATCGCCCACTTCCGCGCTGGCGGGCACGGCGCCCCCCGACGCCAGACGCTTGTCCGCCGCCACCGCCAACGCGCGCAACTTGCCCGAGGCCACGTGCGGCATGATGATCGGGCTGGCGTCCATCACCACATCCACCTGTTCGCCGATAGCCGCATTGACCGCTTCGCTGCCGCTCTTGAACGGCACATGCACAATATCCACGCCGGCCGTCAGCTTCAACAATTCCAGCCCCAGATGCGGTGAACTGGCATTGCCCGCCGACCCGAAATTCAACCGCCCGGGATTGGCACGCGCATAGGCAACAAACGCGGCAAAGTCCGCAGCCGGCAACCCGGCGCGCGTAGCCAGCACGAAAGGCGACCCGGACACCATGCCCACCGGCACGAACTTGGCGGCGTCGTAACTCAGCTTGCTGTAGATCAGCGGATTCACGATCTGCGTGCCGACGGTGCCCATGAAGACGGTGTAGCCGTCGGGCGGCGCGCCGGCCGCCAGCTGCGCGGCAATCACCCCGCCGGCCCCGGGCCGGTTTTCAATGACGACGCTTTGCCCCAAGGCATCACCCATCCCCTTGCCCACCTGCCGCGCCACGATATCCGTGATCCCGCCCGCACCAAACGGCACCACCAGCCGGATCGGCCGATCGGGATACGCCGCATGCGCCCCACCCGCTATCGCGGCCATTCCCGCCGTCACACACATCGTCGCCAGCGCGGCGAACTTGCCAAGCACCTTCATGTCATTCCCCTTGGATGGGCTTTATTTGCCCTAATGACACAAAGTGTCCTACAGAACATTGATTTTCCGCAAGGGGAATTTTGGATGGAGGGTGTATGAGCAGCAGGAATAAAGTTCGCCTTTTTTGTTGAAGTTCGCCTTTTGGATTTGGTCGGCAACACCTGCTATTGCGCAGGCATCTTCTCTTATTCTGTGCGGACGGACGGCCTGCAGGCTGAAGAAAGGCGAACTTTGCAATAAGCGCGATTAAATTAGCGCGACAGTTCAAGCCGTCAGATTTTGGATGTGCCCGTCCGGAATTAGGTGGGAGACATGGACGTCTCGAGGCACTCGGCTATTGGAAAATTTCGGCATCGGAAACGCAGTGCTTCGTATGGAAGGCCCCAGTGGCAAGTGACCGTGTTCGGCTAGAAGCAGAAATGCACTTGTGTCGCGCCAATGTCTAGCGAAGCGCGAAAGCAGTCGTCTGTTTTGTTCGCAAAAGCAGCTGATACCAATACTGCTCGTTGAGTTGAGTGCTGCTAAGCTACGTTCTCTTAGCATTTTGTTGCAATTGACGAATGCAGATGATCGCGAACCTGCGAGGTATTCGAAGCCCGCGTTCCTTAACGAGCTAAGAGAGCGGGTTGCTGGGTATGACCCTATTCCTCGCAATTGAGAATGACATGGCCCACACAGCACGTATTCATAAAATAACTATTCAACGCTTCAGGGGCATCCACTCCTTAACATGGCTGCCTGCGAAAGGAATGAACGTCATCCTGGGTGGGGGTGACGGCGGAAAAACGACCATCCTCGAAGCGATTGCATTGCTGCTTTCGCCATCGAACACTGCGGTCATCTCGGAGGCCGATTACTGGGCGCGCGACAGCGCGCAGGAATTCGTCATCGAAGCCGTCATGACCCTACCCGATACGACCGGGATCGGCTCGCAGAGCACTTTCGCCTGGCCCTGGGCGTGGAACGGGCAGGATGCGATACCTCCGTCAGCCGACGAAGAAGAAGACCTTGCCGCGCCCGGCGAGCCGGTATATCGCGTGCGGGTACGGGGTACCGCGGAATTGGAACTCGCGTGGGAGGTCATGCAACCCAACGAAGAATCGGCCCATTTTTCGTCAGCCGTTCGCCGGCGTATCGGCTTGGTTCGAATGAGCGCTGATGAGCGCAATGATCGCGATCTGCGCCTTGTCTATGGCTCGGCGCTGGATCGGTTGTTGGCCGATAGCGCATTGCGGGCACGTATCGGCAAGGAGGTCGCAGGGCTCAATTTGCACGATTCGCTCAATGAGAAGGGTAAGGAGGCGATTGAATCGCTGGATGCGCGCATGGCCGGTGCTGCGCTTCCCAGCAATTTGAAACTCGGTCTTACGACCAGCCAGGGGTTATCCATCGGCTCGCTCATTGGACTAGTGGCGACCGAGAATGGGGTGGCGTTGCCCCTGAGCAGTTGGGGTGCTGGCACCAGACGTATGGCTGCGCTCGAAATCGCATCGTCAACGGACAAGGAAGCAAGCGTTACGCTCATTGATGAGATTGAGCGCGGACTAGAGCCGTACCGCCTGCGCAAGCTCATCAATATCCTGGCCGGCCAACACGGGCAGATTTTCCTCACGACGCATAGCCCTATTGCCATTTCGTGTGCCGAGGACGCGCACCTCTGGTATCTGGACAGCGCGGGCGCCATCGGGGCGCTGCCTCGGGATAAGATCGGGCCACAGCAGAAACGCGATCCTGAAACATTCCTGGCGCGTGTGGCCGTCATTGCAGAAGGACCCACCGAAGTCGGCTTTTTACAGTACCTATTAGAGAGGGCCTTTAAGGGCAACCCGCTCGATCACGGGGTGCGAGTCTGCGATGGCCAGGGAAACGATGCGACCTTGGATCTGTTGGAGACGCTCGCGTCTTCCGGTTTGCTATTTGCCGGCCTGGCTGACGACGAAGGTACGGCTCCAGAGCGGTGGAAGAAGCTGAAGGACAAGTTCAAAGGACGATTGCACCAGTGGCCCAAGGGCTGCACCGAGGATCATGTGATCGGGGCCGTTCCCGAAGAAAATCTTCTCGCACTGCTGAAGGATGCAGAAGGCGAACTGGATGGCTATCGACTTCGGACTTTGGCGGAGCGCCTCGGACTTCAAGACAAGAGCACCGAGGCGATAGATGCGGCGCTGAAAGCCTCTGGAAAGACGTGGCGCACTTTGATCATTGCAGCCGCCAGCGGCAGCAAGGATGGCGCGCCCGCAGGTCAAGAAAAAGCTTGGAAGAAGCATTCCCAGCAATGGTTCAAGTCCACTGTCGGTGGACAGGAGTTGGCCCAGAAAATGGTCGCGTTAGGCGCTTGGGCGGAAATACAGCCGCAGTTGCTTCCATTGATCAACTCGGTACTGACAGCCGTGGGTCACAAGGCTTTGGAAGAGCTCGAGCTATGAGCGACCACACCGTTGCCAAGCTTCTCCGCTCACCCGAGCGGCTGGTGATCATTGAAGCTGCAGCGGGCTGCGGCAAGACATACCAGGCCGCTGCGTACGCGCAGGAGGTGGTAAGAGCGATCGGTGATGGCCGCTTGCTCATCCTGACGCACACCCACGCCGCTTGCTCTGTCTTCGCAGAACGCACGAAGAAGGCCGGGTCACGCGTCGAAATCAAGACCATCGATGCCTTGATTGCGCAGATCGCGCTGGCGTACCACAAGCCACTTGGTCTTCCGCGCGATCTGACCTCCTGGGCTTGGCGGGATGGAGGGCAAGGCTTTGAGATCATGGCAACCAAAGTCGCGGGATTTCTGCGTCATCAGCCGATGGTGGCTCGTGCACTGGCCCAACGCTATCCAGTCATCGTGTGCGATGAACACCAGGACACCAGTGTCGATCAGCACAGTGTTGTCATGTCTTTGCTGTCCGCTGGAGCATCTGTCCGGATCTTTGGTGATCCCATGCAGCGGATTTACGGCGCCAAGACCGACAAAGCCGCGCGCGAGGATCGTGCCCGCTGGGATGCTTTGAAGGCGCAGGGAGCAGGCGAGAAGCTGATCACCCCTCACCGCTGGAATACCGGTTGTCCTCTGTTGGGGGCTTGGGTAATCGAGGCGCGGGGGAGCTTGGAACGCGGAGCTCCAATAGACCTGACCGGAGCGCTACCTCCATCAGTTAGGGTGCTTGTCGGAAACAACACGGCTCAGATGCGTACGGGCTACCAACTGTCCAAGGAGCATCGAATACCGATCGACAATATGCTGAAAAGCCGCTCGCAGCTTATGGTTCTCGCATCGCAGAACGACTTGGTGTCGGCACTTCGGGCCTTCTGGTTTCGGAGAGTACCGATCTGGGAAGGGCATACGCGTGATGCGCTAGGGACGCTCGTGCAGACACTGCGCGCCGGTCATGGTGATCCGGAAGCGGTGGCGCAGGGTCTCATCACCTTCATGGGCAGCGTCGCGGCGGGATTCAGCTCGTCCAGCCACGGTGACCGACTTTTGCAGGAAGTTCGCACCGGGGCGGCGCGCCCCACCACCGGGAAGCCGGCCAACATCCAGGCGGTCGCACGATGCCTCCTGAACAATCCCTCGCATATGGGCGTATCGAACGCACTCGCAAAAATTGTTGCGCTGGTGAAGGATAACGCCGCGGGCTTTGACACCGTGAAGATCGATCACTGGTCCGAACTGCGGGATGCCGTGCGCATTGGTCAGTTTACAGATCCGGACGAAGGATTTGCAGAGGTGTCGCGTATGCGCTCCCATTCCCATCCTTCATTACCCCCGAAGGTGCTCAGCAGCATTCACAAGGCGAAGGGCCTGGAGTGCGACCACGCGATGCTGATGGCCTGCGACAAGACGCGGTTCACATCGACCCTGTACGCCAAGTCCAAGATGTATGTAGCCTTTAGCAGGGCGAAAAAGTCGCTCACCTTGGTGGTTTCGACATCCAATCCGAGCCCCCTGTTCAAGCTCCGTTGACGGACAGCCCCATGAGAAACAATTTCAGTGATCGGCAGTTTGCGCCGAGGGCCCGTACCGAGTAGACGGTGAGTCCCGTGGCGGTGGCCCGCATTTCGGTCCTGGTTGAGCCCCCGACCGGTTCATCTCGCGCCGCTCGCGCTGTCTGCGCCACAGTGCGCAGGCAGCAGGCAGCAGGCAGCAGGCAATCATAGCCTAACGGCAATCAAGCGCGCGACTGTTGCACCCACTGCCGCACGCTCGGGCGCTGCCACTAGCGGGTGGCGTAGGCCTTGAGCCGTTCAGAGAGGGCATCACCGTTCATAATCAAGCGGTTGAGCATCAACGCCAGATCGATGTCGGCAATGCACCAGTTGCTAAAAAGATGTCCGCTCTTTGTCAACGAGAAGTCGGTCGCAACGTTCATCCTTCGCGTTCGATCGACTAATTCACAACAGGGGAAGAGCCTCCCGCCTCTTGGCACAAGAAGCAGTCGGGCTTAGCGGACTAGCGCACGATCGTTTCAAATTGAGCCAGCCAGACCAGTTGAACAGTAGACGTCGCTTGGCACCGTCCTTATGGGCGTTTTCGGTCAAGAACGGACTTTCATGAGTGTCTGCCTACAGCCAACAGTCGTCATGGTGGCGCATTTGCTTACCGTTGACCCATGAGATAAAGAAGCGCCTGTCCGTTTTGAGCAAGTATTTCCGTTGCTTTATCAGGCGATATCGCCCACAACGGAGCAAGGCCCTCGGCAACCTGGGACGTGTTCCAAGGCAAGATTGACTTGCCCCCAACCTTGGCAAAGGGACCATCGCTTTCTGGCACAACGCGGTCGTGCGGCATCGCTTTAGCCAAGGCCCGGCCATTCGCAGATTCGAACATCGCCGGCCCGATGCTGAACCAACACCCGCGCGCCGCGGCGTCCTTCAGTTCAGATGTACTTCCGGAAAACCAGTGCATAACGGCCGTGCCGAAGTTCGGATGCCGCTCGAACTCCGCCAATACGTCCCTGACTGCGCGGCGGGAATGGACGCTGAGCGTTCTGCCTCCCAACTCCGCGCACCGGGCGATGACCGCGCCGAAAATCTTGCGCTGAACTTCGTAGTGGGCTTTGAAACGAGGAGACCCATCAAGGCCCACCTCACCGACCGCTTTGACGCCAGCAATCTGTTCCAGTAGCAGGTCTAGTTCTGCTACGCGCTCGTGGGCAATTTCGGGATGGAGCCCCGGTGTGATGAGTATTGAGGGCAACGGCTCCAGCGCTCGCGACGTCGCCGCAAACGCCTTAGGACTCGTGGTCACCAACCAGGTGAACTCATTGCGGCGGGCGGCCTCGCGGTAGACCTCCCGCGCACTAGGGTAGAGGTCGAGGTGACAGTGAAAGTCCATCACAGCAGTCCGTCCACTTGGAGCAACGCCTCCAGTTCACCAAGACCAGCTTGGAGCACCCGCCGATATGACCCACGCTCACAAGGGGCAGCAAACGCGAGCGTGGCGCCAAGGAAGCGGTTCAATCCTTGTTCACGCGCCGACAACACAGCCAGTGCTGCCGCCATAGGGTCGTCCGGTCCGCTGGACTTGTCAGAACCGGCCAGCGAGGGGAAGGCATAGGTAGTCCTGTCGCGGCCATGGCCCCAGGCGAGAAACGCTGCTCGTCGAATCATGCAGGGAACGCAGCGGCCACAATGCGTTCGATTGTAGGTTCGGTACCGTCCGCAGCTCGTGGAATCTGAAGAGACAGTGGCAAGCAAGGTCTGGTTCGCGCATTCGCGAAGCATTTCGCCCTTCGTCTTGAACCGGTACGGCAACTCGAGCCGTACGCCGATGCCCAGCACTTCGAGTAGCTCCTGCAGCATTGCCATAAACAGCGGGTGCGTCGTGCGCGTACTGAGGCTGGAGACTCGCCCGGGGACGAGGGGCGGATTGATGCAGATGAAGCCGTTCTCGGGGACAAACACCTGCACGGGCGGGCCGGCAATCTTGGATGCCGCCATCACGGCGAACCCGTAGAACGCCAACGACCGACCGCGCGTCGAGGGCTCCCGACGGCCGGTAAAGCTGATGCCATGGCTCCACTGCATGTGAGTCGCCCCACCGCCAAGGAGCGCGGCATACCGGCGTTGGCGCTCGGAATCCTCGTGAGCCAACTGCGAGACGAACGCCGGCCGTCGCCCACGGGTCACCAAATCGATGCCCCCTACAAGGCTGTCCAGACCGCCCGACAGAAGCGAGATGCAATCGTGGTCCAGCGGTTGGAGTCTACCGTTCGGAGGCGCAACCCCGCCCTCGACGAAGTGAAGCGTCCAATAATCTCCCGTCAGAACCTTCAGCATCTGTTCGATATGGGCCTTCCAAGGTGCCCACCGAATGGGTTCATGCAAGCCGACAGTGAGTTCGATGGTCCGAGTCCAGCCGTCCGCACTGGTGTTCCGCAAACAGCAAAGGTCGGCTGCGCAAACCGACAAACAGAACTGCACGAAATCCCAAGCCTGAGCGCTTGGAGCGAATCCCTTGCGCTTCAACGATCCACGCCAACCCTGCGCGATTGTCCCAACGCCGGCGCGCTTGGCGCTCTTGAACAGCGTGAACGCGCGCTCGCCATCTGCGAGCGTCGGGGGCAAGTGGTTAACAGACGTACATAGCACCTTCGTCATGACGCAAACACCTCCATTGCCGACCGCAGAACGTCTCGGGCGAGCCGCTTCGGGTCAAGCCCCGTCCCACCGAGCCGTTCCATGACGACACGAACTTCCGACTGCACGTACTCCCGCACATCCTTCCGAAAGAGCTGGACTTGTTGCGGGTCGTGCCTCAGCCGCTCGTAGATTTGCCCGAGCTGTAGGTCCATGCGATTACAGACATCGTTAGCGATGGTGATGGCCATGACATCGTGAATCTGCACATCCGTCAGGTTGAAGACATCGATGTCGGGATTGAGTTCGTAGAGCAGTCCAAGCGCCTCGGCCGCGGCGTTGCGCAGCGATTCGTCGTCCACGCTGCCCGTATCGGGCATGACCTCCTTGACCAATTCCAGGATGAGGTCGTCGGCAGCGAGACTCGCAGCCCGTGTGCGATTTACCCAATCCACAACCTGGGGGTCAGATCCATCGCGGGCGGATGCCAAGAACTGCCCCAGGGCACCTGCGCCCTGGGCCGTACCTCGCATGGTGGTAGCCGCGCGCCGCGCACCGCCCATGCCCTTGGTAACCATGCTCTTGGCCGCGCCTCGCAACGAGTCGCGGCCGGGGGGG
>NZ_JBLVOL010000017.1:26211-29123 GCF_053543755.1 Achromobacter semiaridum
CCCCCGCCGCCGCCCAGAGCGGCGGACATCTTGGAACGCGCGTCGGCGAACCGGCGACTGGGCGCAAAAGCCCCATCCGGGGCCTCTTGCTCGCCGGCTACGGCGGGCCCCTCGGCGCCGGCTTCCGCGCCCGTTGCAGCAGGCTCGTGGTCGCCATCATCGAGCGAGCTATCCGCGCTATCGTCGCCGCCCGCAGGCGTCGTCTCTGGAGTCAGCCACTCCGGGTCAAACGGCGAGCCGGCTTTGCCGCCAGAACTTGACGTTGAGGTTCCCATTATCTGGTCTCCCGCTTCGCCCGCTGGATGGCCGCTTTAGTGGCTTTCTCCACCGAAGAGTCTGCCTCCCACTTGCCTAGGGTAGGGCGTGCCCACCTCTGCGAGTACAGGAGGGGGACGACGCCAGGACCAACTTTCCCGACCGGTGCTTCTGCCAAAAGCGCCGCTGCCTCGACCGCCAGCTCCGGGTAAACCTTGCAGGGCTCGATGAGCGGAACGACATCCTCCCCCGAGCGCCATGTCCGCATCGCGGCCTTCAGCCGCCAGGCTTTGCCCATGGCCATCCCAGCCTGGATGGCGCCAGCGGCTCGGATGGCCTCTGTGAGCGGTGCGTTCGATGCCGTTGCAGCGACCAGGGCGTCGCGCAACGCTCGTCCTTGGTCGGTCATATTGTCCGCGCCAAAATCCCGAGTCGCCGTATCCCTGCTCAAGTGCAGTAGGGGCCGGAGGTCTACGTTACCGAGCGGCGGTTTGAGCTGCAGCCATTCGCATGAAAAGGGGTCATCCTTGAAAGGCTCGGGGAGGGGTGTGCCGGCGGCCGCCGCGGCTTCCGCTTCACGCAAGACTGCCACTCGCCCGTCGGCGTCCGCCGAGACCCTTGCAGCCAGGGCGTTGGCCAGCGTCTCGTCGCACCGTTCGACAAGGTGCCACTTTGCAAGAGAAGGAATTTCGAGGTCGATGCCCTGCGGGGCAGCTAAGGCCGACCGCAGGTAGACCGTGTTCAGAAACCGCTTCATCAGCCGCGGGTTCGCATTTACGGCGCTCGACTGGGTAAGCAGCGGAGCCAAACCCTCAGCAAGCTGCATCAACTCGAGCATGGGCGTGTTGCCCAAGCCAACAAGGCTTTGCAAGAACTCGGACGTGACGGCGTCACCTTTCCAGCTGCTTTGTAGGCGCTTCGGGATAGCTTCCTTTGCCGCGTCGAATCCGACTTTTTCGAAGATACCGTCAGCATGAGCACGCTCCATCAACAGCAAGGCTAGGTATGCCTTGGCTTCATTGATACCGAGTCGCGGAACGTGCAGCGGAACCTGGATGAGCTTGTCGAAGTAGTTCGTTGCCACTTCGGTCGAGATGCCGGTCCCCTCGAAGTGCACTCGCACCGCGCCTCGAATGAATTCGTTATCGGCCGCCACTACGAACGCGCTGCGCTTGAGGAAGAGGAGGAGGCGAATCGATTCCAGCGTAGAAATGGCGGTCTTGGGCAGGCAGCGGTCTAAGTCGTCCACGAAGACGACCAGCGTGACCTTCAGCTCTTCGAGCAGTTCTTCTAGGGCATTGCGGAACGCCTGAATCTCATTGGGCAATGAGAGCGGCTCTGCGGGCTTGAGCAAGTCATTGGGCATCCCCTTGTCGGCGCCCTTTTGCTTCCTCTCGCCTTCTCCCTCGCCCGACTCCTTCGCGTCCTCGTCGCCGCCGACTCCGAAGAACCCAGCAGCCTTCATGACCGCGGAGCCGATGCTGCCGACGGGCACTCCTGTGTAAAGCGTCACGGCAGCTTCACCACCCATTTGTGCGAGGCGAAGGAAGTTGATGCGCTTGAGGAGGCGCTTTGCCTTCTTTAGCAGGGGCTCGTTCTCGGCCGCCAGCCGCAGGACCTCATCGCCAACCAGTTGCAGGAGCGCGCCTCGGGCACCCTCGAAGTCCTGGTAGAGCCACGGATTGAACGTGACGATGACGTAGGTGTTAGTCCCCGGAGCATCGGCTTGTTTCAGCCGGCCTTCAATCATCCTGACCAACGAGGTCTTGCCGACACCCCAGCCGCCAGAGACGCCGACCGAAATCGGCGTGCCGTTCGCCTGTTGGAGGAGTTTCGCGCACGCGTCCGCTACGACACCGAAATTCAAGTAGTCGACGGTCGTTTCGTTGTCTGACCACATTTCAAATTGTCTCCAACTCTGCCAAGTTGTCTGATATTAGCAGCCTGTGATCGGTCGCGACGGCACGCGGCGCTCTCAAGAGCGTTGAACGTCCAGCCTCCAGGCAGACCATTTCGCCTTATCTACGACCGTTGTGGGTCGAGGCCGTGTGAAAACGCTTTTCGTCCTGTCAGCCACAGCGCAATCGCCTGGTCCGCATCACCTTGGGCGGTCTTCACTTCGATTTTTCGAAGCGGGGCTCACTCAAGACCGTTTGGGCGGCCCGGATAGGGCCTGAGGTGCGTTATGGGTCACCTGAAGGGCTCAGCCGCCCAGCGCCAGTATGGCTTTCATCGTTTGCTGGAAGCCGAGGATGCGCATGACCCGCTTGAGGTTATAGGCCAGTACATTCAAACTCATTTCCGTGCTCACATTGCCCAAGCGACGAGTTAGGAAGTGTGTATAGCCCATCCAATGCTTGAACGTGCCGAACACATGTTCCACCGTGCGCCGCCGCACCTTCATCGCTTCTGGCATTCGGTCTAGACGGCGCTGCGCCGCCTCAAGCACGGCCTCATGTTCCCATCGACTGATGCGCCGATAGGCGCTAGGAGTGCATCGCTCCTTCATAGCGCATTGTGGGCAGGCACTACTCCAGTAGCGCCGCAATTGAAGACCATTCTCCTCCCGCGTAAACCGGTGGATGGCGCGCTGGCCCGCAGGGCACTGGTACTCATCGTCCTTCGCGATGTATATGAAGTCAGAACGGTCGAAGCGG
>NZ_JBLVOL010000018.1:0-32985 GCF_053543755.1 Achromobacter semiaridum
GCGAGCGTGGCGATCGCGGCTCGTTCGGGGGCGACCGCCGGGAAGGGCAGGGCCAGGGTCGCCCGGCCCCCCGCCCGTCTTACGACGCTCCGCGCGGCGAAAACCGGGGCGGTGAGCGCGGTTCCTATGGCGCGGAGCGCCGTGGCGGCCAGGGACAAGGCCAAGGCCGCCCGGATTCGCGTCCGTCCTATGGCAACGGCCCGCGCGGCGAGAATCGTGGCGGCGAACGTGCTTCCTATGGTTCGGAACGTCGTGGTGAACACGGGCAAGGCCAAGGCCGCCCGGATTCGCGTCCGTCCTACGGCAACGGCCCGCGTGGCGAGAATCGTGGCGGCGAGCGTGCTTCCTATGGTTCGGAACGTCGTGGTGAACACGGGCAAGGCCAAGGCCGCGCGGATTCGCGTCCGTCCTATGGCAACGGCCCGCGCGGCGAGAATCGTGGCGGCGAACGTGCTTCCTATGGTTCGGAACGTCGTGGTGAACACGGGCAAGGCCAAGGCCGCCCGGATTCCCGTCCGTCCTACGGCAACGGCCCGCGTGGCGAGAATCGTGGCGGCGAACGTGCTTCCTATGGTTCGGAACGTCGTGGTGAACATGGGCAAGGCCAGGGCCGCCCGGATTCCCGCCCGTCCTACGGCAACGGCCCGCGCGGAGAAAGCCGTGGTGAGCACCGTGGCGGCGAGCGTGGTTCGTATGGCGCCGAGCGCCACGAAGGTCAGCCGCGCTCGTCGTACGACGGCCCCCGTGGCGATGATCGCGGCGAACGCGGCGAACGGGGCGAACGCGGCCAGTATGCCGGGTCGCGCGGTGGTGAAGCCGGGCAGGGCAATCGCGACCAGACGTCGCAAAAGCCGCAGTTCAACCGTCCGCGCCAATCGTATGCGGCCATCCGCATCGACCAGGTCCAGCGCGTGCTGGGCGAAATCCTGCAATGGACCTATCCGGCCGACGCCGCGCTGTCGCACTGGCTGCGCCACCACCCGAACCTGGGCGCGCGCGATCGCTCCGAGGTCGCCGAAGCCGTCTACGACGTGCTGCGACACCTGCGCCGCTACCGCCAATTCGGCGAAAGCGGCGTGGGCCCCGCGTCGCGTCGCCTGGCCATTCTTGGCCTGAACGCCACCCTGGGCGCCGAAGCGCTGGAAGAGGGCCTGGACGCCGCCGAAGCCGAATGGCTCAAGCGTGTGTCGCAGATCGATTTGTCCACCTTGCCGCGCGCCGTGCGGGGAAGCATCCCTGATTGGCTCGACGAGCGCCTGGCGCTGATGGACAGCCCGGACACGCTGGTCGAAGCGCTGAACCGCCAGGCCAGCCTGGATCTGCGCGTCAACCCCCTTAAGGTCGAACGCGATGCCATGCTGGCGGAGCTGCAACAAAGTGCAGGCCGCTACGAGCCCGTCGCCATGCCGTTTTCGCCGTGGGGCATCCGCATGGAAGGGCGTCCGGCGATCAATCGCTGGCCGCAATTTGAAAATGGCAGCATCGAAGTCCAGGACGAAGGCAGCCAGCTGCTTGCCCTATTGGTCGCGCCGCGCCGTGGCGAAATGATCATCGATTTTTGCGCCGGCGCCGGCGGCAAGACGCTGCTGCTGGGCGCGCTGATGCGCTCTACCGGCCGCCTCTACGCGTTTGACGTGTCGGCCGCGCGCCTGGCCCGTGCCAAGCCGCGCTTTGCGCGCAGCGGTCTGTCGAACGTGGTGCCTGTTGTGATCGACAGCGAGAACGACGCCCGCGTGAAGCGCCTGGCCGGCAAGGCGCAGCGCGTGCTGGTGGACGCACCGTGCAGCGGTATTGGCACCTTGCGCCGCAATCCCGACCTGAAGTGGCGCCAGCACCCGCAGGCGCTGGCCGAACTGGGCCAGCTGCAGGAACGCATCCTGAACAGCGCTGCGCGATGCGTGGCGCCGGGCGGACGTCTGGTCTACGCCACGTGCAGCCTGCTGGCAGAGGAAAACGGAGTGCAGGCCGAGCGCTTCCTGGCCAGCCATCCCGACTTTGAACGCGTGGACGCGGCCGAGATTCTGGCTTCGCGATGCGAAAGCCTGAAGCTTGAAGGCCCGTATCTGCAACTGCGTCCTGACGTGCACGGCACGGACGGCTTCTTCGCGGCGGTGTTCGAGCGCAAAAAGAAGGGCGCGGCGACCGATACGGTCGCGGATGCGGAGGCGATTGCGGGGGCGGATGTGGCTGCCGAAGCCGTCGACGCCGATCTGCTGGAAGACGGCGCCCTTGACGAGCAATCGGATCGGGTACCTGAAACGGCGACCGCGACGGCAGCCGATGATTCAGAGGTTGGGGACGATGCCGAGTTGATTCCTGAGCCGGCAGCATCTGAGGCGGTATCCGAGCCGGTCACTGACACGGGTAAGCAGGACAAACCCGCCTGACGCTCCGGTCAATCGGCTACACCGGTTGGTAGGCGGGTCTTGCGATCTTCGGATCGCTTCCCGCTTGCCGGGCCCAGCTTGCCGGGCCCAGCTTACCGAGCCCAGCTTACCGGGCGGGGGCGACGCCCACGGTGGCGCTATAGCGCCGCGTGCCCAGCGTCTTGTTCTGGTATTTCACTTCCCAGGCCAGTGTGTCGGCACCCGGCTGATCCGCGGCGTACACCACCTGCGACACCGGCACGGCCTTGTAAGCGCACCGGCCGCTGTCACTGGACTGGCCCCGCGTCTGCACGATGCTGGCCTTGCCCAGCGTCGGGTTTTGCGTAATCACCACTCGGGGCGCCCGCAGCGCCAGGCAGTCGGATCCCCGTATCTCGTAATACGACGCCAGCACGGTCACATCGCCGGACTTCAAGTTCTGCGCCAGCGCGGGTGCGTGGACGGCCAGCACCGTCACCGCCAGGGTCGAAAACAATAAGGGACAGGTTTTTCTGGACAGCATGAGTGGGGCAAAAGAGACAGTTTTGAATCCCATCAAGCGCAACAGACGGGGGCTTGCATGGCGCCTCGTCGGGGGGCACGCCGTTTGCTGACAGGAACTTTAGTACCGGAATGTAGCCAAAACCTGGTGTCTTGGCGAATACCCCCCACATAGAAGGGGTAGCCGGCCCAAAGCGCCGTCTACGCGCTGGACTGGCCTCGCGATCTGCCTGAAGCGGTCGCGAGTGAGGTTTTTTGTGCGCAGAAATCGGGGCTTAGTCCTTGATTTCGCTCAAAAACTATTTTGAAACTACCTTGTCATAAGTCGGCAAAGGTAAGCTAAACTTCAGGCACTTAACAAGCGAGGCTCATAACAGCTTTATGGATTACATCCTCTCCTTCATTGCCGGTGGTCTGACCCAAGCCTCTTGGTGGCAGATCGTCGTATTCACCTTGGTCGTGACGCACATCACGATTGTTGCGGTCACCGTCTTTCTCCATCGCAGCCAAGCGCACCGCGGTCTGGATCTCCATCCTGCCGTCATGCATTTCTTCCGCTTCTGGCTCTGGATGACGACCGGTATGGTCACCAAGGAATGGGTTGCCATTCACCGCAAGCACCACGCCAAGTGCGAAAAGGAAGGCGATCCTCACTCGCCCATGCTGTTCGGCATCTGGAAGGTGCTGTTCCGCGGCGCGGAGCTGTATCGCGAAGAATCGAACAACAAGGAAACCATGGCCAAATTCGGCCACGGTACGCCTGACGACTGGCTCGAACGCAACGTCTACAGCAAGCACAGCTTGTGGGGCGTGTTGTCCATGCTCGCCATCGACGTCGCCCTGTTCGGCGCGGTCGGCGTGACGGTGTGGGCGGTTCAGATGGCCTGGATTCCCTTCTGGGCAGCCGGCGTCGTCAACGGTATCGGCCACTATTGGGGCTACCGCAACTACAACAGCCCGGACACCAGCACCAACGTGTTCCCGTGGGGCATCGTGATTGGCGGCGAAGAGCTGCACAACAACCACCACGCTCACGGCACGTCGGCCAAGTTCTCGGCCAAGTGGTACGAATTCGACATCGGCTGGTGCTACATCAACATCCTGAAGTTCTTCGGCCTGGCCAAGATCAAAAAGGTTGCACCCAAGCTCAAGCTGGATGACAGCCGTACCGGCATCGACCTGCGCACGTTGCAAGGCGTGATCACCCACCGCTACGAAGTCATGGCCCGCTACGCGGACGTGATCAAGAGCGCCGCTCGCGAAGAGATGAACAAGCTGAAGGCCTCGCGCCAGGAAGGCAACGCAGATTGCGACTACACCAAGTTGCGTCAGGTGCGTCGTGCCATCCACCGCAACGAGGAAATCCTCCAGCCTGAACAGCTTGCCGCCGTGGATAACGCCATTGCCAAAAACAAGTCGTTGTCGACTCTGGTGCAGATGCGTCGTGACCTCGGCCGCATCTGGGAAAGCTCCAGCGCCAGCAGCGAACAGCTTCTTCATGACCTGCAGGCCTGGTGCCAGCGCGCCCAGCAAAGCGGCATCGCCGGGCTCGAGCAATTCGCTCAACATCTGCGCCGCTACGCGGCATGATGCTAGAGAAGCTCAACCCTGAACAACGCGCCGCAGTAACGTTAGAACCGCAGCACGCCCTGGTCTTGGCCGGGGCGGGCAGCGGCAAGACCCGGGTACTGACTACCCGCATGGCCTGGCTGATTCAAACCGGCCAGGCTTCGCCTTTTGGGCTTCTGGCGGTCACGTTCACCAATAAGGCCGCGCGCGAAATGCTGGCGCGTATGTCGGCAATCTTGCCGATCGATACGCGCGGCTTGTGGATCGGCACCTTTCACGGCCTTTGCAACCGCATGCTGCGTGCGCACCACCGCGACGCCGGCTTGCCGCAAAGCTTCCAGATTCTGGATGTGACGGATCAGCTTGCCGCCATCAAGCGCCTGATGAAGGCCAATGGCGTCGACGACGAAAAGTACCCGCCCCGGGATGTGCAGCGCTTTATCAACGGCGCCAAGGAAGAAGGCCTTCGTCCGCAAGACGTCGAGGCCTATGACGCCCATCGCCGCCGCCTGATCGAAATCTATCAGCTGTACGAAGCCCAGTGTCAACGCGAAGGCGTGGTCGATTTCGCTGAGCTGCTGCTGCGCGCCTACGAACTGCTGTCGCGCAATGCCCCGGTACGCGAGCACTACCAGCGCCGCTTCCGCCATATTTTGGTCGACGAGTTCCAAGACACCAACACGCTGCAATACAAGTGGCTGCGCCTGCTGGCCGGCGGTGGCGCGGCCATTTTTGCCGTGGGCGACGACGACCAATCCATCTATGCGTTCCGGGGCGCGAACGTCGGCAATATGTCCGACTTCGAGCGCGACTACGCGCACGGCACCGTCATACGCCTTGAGCAGAATTACCGCTCGTTCGGGCATATCCTGGATTCCGCCAATGCGCTCATCGGTCACAACAGCGGCCGCCTGGGCAAGAATCTTTGGACGGATCAGGGCGAAGGTGAACCGGTGCGCGTCATCGAACAGCCGTCCGACGGCATGGAAGCCCAATGGATCGTGGACGAAATCCGTTCGCTGATCCACGACGGCAGCCTGCGCCGCGAGATCGCCGTGCTGTATCGCAGCAACGCCCAGTCGCGCGTGATCGAGCACGCCATCTTCTCGGCCGGTATTCCGTACAAGGTCTACGGCGGCCTGCGCTTCTTTGAACGCCAGGAAATCAAGCACGCGCTGGCGTACTTGCGCCTGATGGCCAATCCGCATGACGACACGTCGTGGATGCGGGTCGTCAATTTCCCGACGCGCGGCATCGGCGCGCGCACGCTCGAGCAACTGGCCGATGCGGCCCGCGCGCACGACACCAGCCTGTACGGCGCGGTGGCCCTGGTCGCCGGCAAGGGCGGTTCCAACCTGGCGCAGTTCGCCCAGCTGATCCATCGCCTGATCGAAGAAACGCGCGATCTGCCGCTGCCCGAAATGGTCGAGCACATGCTCGAAACCAGTGGTCTGAACGCCCACTACAAGGCAGAGCGCGAAGGCGCCGAGCGGCTTGAAAACTTGAACGAATTGATCACGGCGGCAGCCGTGTTCGCGTCAGAAGAAAATTACGACGGCATGCCTGCCGGCGTGGTGCCCGACCAGGCCACGTCGTCCACGCTGATGCCCGGCGTGGTCGATGCGCCCATCGTGGCCTCTGACGGCCTGACGCCGTTGGCGGCGTTCCTGTCGCACGCCGCGCTTGAGGCCGGCGATAACCAGGCCCAACAAGGCCAGGACGCCGTCCAGCTCATGACGGTGCACGCCGCCAAGGGACTGGAGTTTGACGCCGTCTTCATCACCGGCCTTGAAGAAGGCCTGTTCCCGCACGAGAACAGCATTCTTGAGCAGTCCGGGCTGGAAGAAGAGCGGCGCCTGATGTACGTGGCGATCACGCGTGCACGGCAGCGTTTGTACATCAGCCTGGCGCAAAGCCGGATGCTGCATGGCCAGACGCGCTACGCGATGCGTTCACGCTTTCTGGACGAGATTCCCGAAGAGCATCTGAAGTGGTTGTCGCCCAAGGCCGGCTTGGCGCCGGTCAGCAGCACGGGCGCCGGCTGGGGCGGCGGCAATCGGGGCGATGCCTTCGGCCGCAAAGCCACCAATACCATTGCGCCGCGTCAACCTCGGGGCATCGCAAGCGGTGTCACGGTGGGCGACAAGCAGTATCGTGTGGGTCAGGGCGTGCATCACGCGCGGTTTGGCGATGGCACGATTATTGGCTTGAGCGGCGCTGGACAGGACGCCCAGGCGGAAATCCAGTTTCGCGACGTGGGCGCCAAGACCTTGGCGCTGGGTATCGCGAAGCTTGATATTGTTCAGGGTTAAACATGGCCAACAACGAGTCTCCGAAAGCCGAGCTGGCGTCCCTGCGCGCCGAGGTCGATGAAATCGACCAGCAGATCATGCTGCTGTTGGGCGTGCGGTTTCGCTGCACGGACATGATTGGTGAATTGAAAACCAATCACGGAATGGACCTGGTGGACCCGCAACGGGAAAGCCAACAAGTCGAACGCATTCGTCGCTTGGCGGAAGAGGCCGGCGTGCCGCCCGCGTTGGCCGAGACCATCCTGCGCGAGGTGATCGACACCGTGATCGATCACCACACCCGCTTGCGCGAACGTCCGTACTCGTAGTGATAAAACGGGGGCCAGTCGGCCCCCGTTTTCCATCCTTGATCTCAGCGGTTTGGGCAGTTTGGACTGTGCCGCTGTCGCGGGCTTTGCAGCCGTTGCAGCCCTGCGGTCATGCCTCGCTTTGATCGATCTCTTCCAGGGACCCCTGGATTTCCAGCCATTGTTCTTCCAGTTCGTCCATGCGCTTGCCGTGTTCGCCGTGCTCGGCCATGACCTTCTGGCGTTCGGCGCGGCGGGCGTCCGAATACAAATCTGCGTCGGCAATGACGGCGTCCAGCGCGTGCAATTTGACGCGCAGTTTTTCCATCTCGGCCTCGACCTTGGCCAACTTTGACTCCAGCGGTTTGCGCAGCGCGGATAGGCGTTGGCGTTGTTCGGCTTCAGCGCGGCGTTGCGCCTTGCGGTCCACGACGGGTTCGCCGCCCTCGGCATTTTCGCGCGCGGCTTCGGCGCGTTCGCCGGCGTTGCGGGCAGCCAGCCAGTCGCGGTAGTCCTCCAGGTCGCCATCAAATTCACTTACGGCGCCGTCCGCGACGATCCAGAAGCTGTCCACGGTGGTGCGCAGCAGATGCCGGTCGTGCGACACCAGCAGCATGCTGCCGCCGAAGTCGGCAAGTGCGGCCGCAAGGGCTTCGCGCGTTTCGACATCCAAGTGGTTGCTGGGTTCGTCAAGCAGCAGCAGATTGGGCTTTTGCCAGACGATCAAGGACAGCGCCAGGCGCGCCTTTTCCCCGCCTGACATCGGGCCGACTTTGCTGGTGACGGTGTCGCCGGAAAACCCGAAGCCGCCCAGGTAATTGCGTAGCTCTTGTTCGCGCGTTTCCGGCGCCAGCCGCGCCAGATGGGCGATGGGGGTGCTGTCCACGTCCAGCATATCCAGCTGGTGCTGATGAAAGTAGCCAATCGCCAAGCCACGGGACGCGCGCCGTTCGCCGGCTTGCACGGGGATCTCTTCAGCCAGCGTCTTGATCAGGGTACTTTTGCCGGCGCCGTTGGCGCCTAGCACGCCGACACGGCTGCCCGCGCGCACCATCAAGGTCACATCGCGCAGAATCGGAATGGCGTTGCCTGCCGCGTCCGTATACCCGGCCGACAGGTGTTCCAGCGTCAACAGCGGGTCCGGCACCTGATCGGGCGAGGGGATGCGGATGTCGATGCCAGCTTCGGCATGCAGCGGCGCCAGCACCTGCATGCGGGCCAGCGCCTTGACGCGGCTTTGCGCCTGCTTGGCCTTGGAGGCCTTGGCCTTGAAGCGGTCTATAAAGCCTTGCAGGCGGGCCGTCTCGCGCGTCTGGCGTTCGTAGGCGATGTTTGTCTGGCGCAGGCGCTCGGCGCGTTGCGTCAGGAAATCACCGTAGCCACCGCGATACCGCACCAGTTTGGCGTGGTCGAAATGCAGGATGGACTTGGCCACCGCGTCCAGGAATTCCGTGTCGTGGGAAATCAGCATGACGGTGCCCGGATAGGCCCCCAGCCATTTCTCCAGCCACAGCATGGCGTCCAAATCCAGGTGGTTGGTGGGTTCGTCCAGCAGCAGCAATTCGGAAGGGGCCATCAGCGCGCTGGCCAGTGCCAGGCGCATGCGCCAGCCGCCCGAGAAGCTTTCGACCGGCAGCATCCATTCGTTGGGCTTGAAGCCCAGGCCGGCCAGCAACTGCTCGGCGCGCGAGGCGGCGCTCCAGGCGCCGGCTTCGATCAGCGCCGCTTCCACTTCGGCGATTTGCGTGCCTTGGTCGTCCGTCAGTTCGGCGCGGCGCGCCTGCAATTCGCGCAGATGCGTGTCGCCGTCGATGACAAATTCGCGGGCAGGGCGGTCGTCGGCGTCCAACTCTTGCTTGACGCTGGCAATGCGCCAGCCCGCCGGCAGGTTCACGGTGCCGGCGTCCAGGTCCAGCGCGCCGGTCAGCAGCGCGAACAGCGAGGACTTGCCCGCGCCGTTCTTGCCCACGATGCCGACGCGCTCGCCGGGGTGTACGACGAATTCAGCGCCGTCCAACAGCACTTTCGTGCCGCGGCGCAGGGTTAATCCAGTGGCGCGTATCACAGGCTGAGTTGCTCTCGGGTAAGCAGCAGGATCTGGTCCGACGCTTCTTCCGTGTCCAGCCAGACGGGCGACAGCTGCGGGAAGGCGGCTTCGAAGAAGTCGCGCTCGTGACCGATCTCAAGCACGATCACGCCTTCAGGTGCCAGGTACTGTGGCGCCGACGCCAGGATGCGCCGCACCAGGTCCATGCCGTCGTCGCCACCAGCCAAGGCCAGCTGCGGCTCATGACGGTATTCCTGCGGCAGCACGTCCATCGAACCGCTGTTCACATAAGGCGGATTGCAGATGATGACGTCGTACTGGCAAGCCGGCAGATTGTCGAAGAGGTTGCTGGCATGCAGGTCCAGACGGTCGGCCAAGCCGTAGTCGTCGACGTTGCGCCGGGCAACTTCCAACGCATCGGCCGACACGTCCACCGCGTCAATGTGGGCGTTGGGGAAGGCCATGGCCGACAGGATGGCCAGGCAACCCGACCCGGTGCACATGTCCAGCACATTTTCCACGGCGTAAGGGTCCTGGACCCACGGTGACAGCCCCGCGTCCAGCAGTTCGGCAATGGGCGAACGCGGCACGATGACGCGCTGGTCCACGTAGAAGCGGTGGCCGCGTAGCCAGGCTTCGTTGGTCAGGTAGGCCGCCGGCACGCGCTCGGTCACGCGGCGTTCCAGCAGGTCCAGCACGCGGTCGCGTTCTTCACGGACCACGCGCGCGTCCAGGAACGGTTCAAGCGTGTCCAGCGGCAGGTGCAGGGCGTGCAGCGTCAGATAGACGGCTTCGTCCCAAGCGTTATCGCTGCCGTGTCCCAGCGCCACCTGGGCGCTATTCAGGCGCGACACGCCATAGCGGATAAGGTCGCGCAGCGTCAGCAATTCTTGGCGGGCGGATTGATACATAACAGGCCTTATATCCCCCGTCCAGCATGCCGAACCGGGAAAAACGCGCCCCCTGGGAAGGGGGCAGAGCGCTTGCGCGGCGAGCGCAGCGCGGGGACTTTTTATTTCAGCAGAAGATTTTCCAGCGTCCGCCGATAGATATTCTTCAGCGGCTCCAGCGAAGCCACTTCGACGCGCTCATTCACTTTGTGGATCGTGGCGTTACCAGGACCGAACTCGATCACCTGCGGGCAGATCTTGGCGATGAAGCGCCCGTCCGATGTGCCACCCGTGGTGGACAGCTCGGCGGTCACGCCGGTTTCGCTGCGAATTGCCTGCACCAGCGCGTCGGTCAACGAGCCGCGCGGGGTCAGGAAGGGCTCGCCGCCCAAGTCCCAGTCCAGCTCGTATTCCAGACCGTGCTTGTCCAGCACGGCGTGCACGCGCGTCTTCAGGCTTTCGGGCGTGCTGGCCGTGGAGAAACGGAAGTTGAACAGCGCAACCGCTTCGCCGGGGACTACGTTGGTGGCGCCGGTGCCGGAGTTCAGATTCGACACCTGGAACGTCGTGGGCGGAAAATACTCGTTGCCCTGGTCCCATTCAATCGAGACGATTTCGGCCAACGCGGGCGACAACTGGTGCACGGGGTTGCGCGCCAGATGCGGGTAGGCGACGTGGCCCTGGATGCCCTTGACCGTCAACTTGCCCGACAGCGAGCCGCGGCGACCATTCTTGCAAGTGTCGCCCAGTACGTCGCCCGAGGTCGGTTCGCCGACGATGCAGTAATCCAGCTTTTCGCCGCGCGCCTTCAATGCGTCGCAGACGATGGCGGTGCCGTCGATGGACGGGCCTTCTTCGTCGGACGTGATCAGCAGCGCGATCGAACCGTCATGCTGCGGGTGGGCCGCCACGAATTCCTCGGCCGCCACCACAAAGGCAGCAATCGAGCTTTTCATGTCGGCCGCCCCACGGCCGTACAGCCAGCCGTCGCGTTCAGTGGGCACGAAAGGGTCGCTATCCCACTTTTCGCGCGGACCCGGAGGCACCACATCGGTGTGACCGGCGAACACGGTCAACGGCGCGGCGCTGCCGCGACGGGCCCACAGATTGGTGACGCCGCCCTGTGCGATGGTTTCGCACGTGAAGCCGATGCGCTCGAGCCGGGCGGCCAACGCCGCCTGGCAGTCTTCATCTGCCGGCGTGACCGACGGGCGGGCGATCAGGTCCTTGA
Source organism: Achromobacter semiaridum (assembly GCF_053543755.1). Lineage (NCBI taxonomy): Bacteria > Pseudomonadati > Pseudomonadota > Betaproteobacteria > Burkholderiales > Alcaligenaceae > Achromobacter > Achromobacter semiaridum. The sequence continues at coordinate 11,204 of NZ_JBLVOL010000018.1, forward strand.
CCAGATCCAGTACGGCTGACGTGCTCATTACGCCCTCAGCAGATCATTGATGCTGGTCTTGGCGCGCGTTTGCGCGTCGACACGCTTGACGATGACGGCGCAAGCCAGGCTGTGCGAGCCGTCCGCCGACGGCAGCGAGCCCGGCACCACGACGGATCCGGACGGCACGCGGCCGTAGGTGATCTTGCCCGTAGCGCGATCAAAAATCTTGGTGCTTTGCGACAGGAACACGCCCATGGCCAAAACCGAGTTTTCTTCCACGATCACGCCTTCGACGACTTCCGAACGGGCGCCGATGAAGCAGTTGTCTTCGATGATGGTGGGGTTGGCTTGCAGGGGTTCCAGCACGCCGCCGATGCCCACGCCACCCGACAGGTGCACGTTCTTGCCGATCTGCGCGCACGAGCCGACGGTGGCCCAGGTGTCAACCATGGTGCCTTCGTCAACGTAGGCACCAATGTTCACGTAGGAGGGCATCAGCACGACGTTGCGGCCGATGAACGCGCCACGGCGGGCAACGGCGGGCGGCACCACGCGGTAGCCGCCTTGCTTGAAGGCGTTGTCGCCGTATTCCGAAAACTTGAGCGGCACCTTGTCGTAGAACTGCAGCGGTGCCTGGCCCATGATGGCGTTTTCGTTCAGGCGGAACGACAGCAGCACGGCCTTTTTGATCCACTGGTGCACGACCCAGTCGTCGTTGATTTTCTCAGCCACGCGCAGGCGGCCCAGATCCAGCCCGTCGATGGTGTGTTCCACCGCTTCGCGCACTTCGGCGCTGGCGTCGGAGGGAGTCAGGTTGGTCCGGTCGTCCCAGGCTTTTTCGATGGTGGTCTGCAGGTCGAGAGTCATAGCGGCTCAGCTTTTAAAGGTTGATCAAACAGAAGTATGTACAAAATGGGCGATGCGTTCGGCTGCTTGCACGCAATCAGCCAAAGGCGCCACCAACGCAATACGGATGCGGCCGTGGCCGGGATTCACGCCATGCGCTTCCCGCGCCAGGAAACTGCCCGGCAGAACGGTAACACCGGTACGGCCATAAAGGTCGCGCACAAACGCCGTATCCGAGCCCGGCGTGGCCGCCCATAGGTAGAAAGAGGCTTTCGGGCGTGACACATCCAGCACGTTTTCAAGTATGGGGACGACGGCGTCGAATTTTTCGCGATACAGGCGGCGGTTGTCTTTCACGTGCGCCTCGTCGGCCCAGGCCGCGATGCTGGCCGCCGACACCAGGGGGCTCATGGCACTGCCATGATACGTGCGATACAACAGGAAGCGGCCGATCAGCGCGGCGTCGCCCGCCACAAAACCCGACCGCAAACCCGGCACGTTGGACCGCTTGGATAAGCTGGAAAACGCCACCAGATTGCGGTAGTCGTCCCGGCCCAGGCGGCGCGCCGCCTGCAGGCTGCCCAGGGGCGCATCACCTTCGTCCAGATAAATCTCGGAATAGCATTCATCCGATGCAATCACAAAGCCGTAACGGTCGGACAGCTTGAAGAGGACTTCCCATTCGTCCAGCGACATGACGTTACCGGCCGGGTTGCCCGGCGAGCACACGAACACCAGCCGGGTCTTCTTCCACACGGCATCCGGCACCTGGTTCCAGTCGCTGGAAAAATTGCGCAACGGGTCGGCGTTGACGAAGTAGGGCGTGGCGCCGGCCAGCAGCGTCGCACCTTCGTAAATCTGATAGAACGGGTTGGGGCAGATCACAACCGACGCAGCGGACGGGTCAATCACGGTCTGGGTAAAAGCGAACAGGGCTTCGCGCGAACCCAGCGCCGGCAGGACCTGCGTGTCGGCGTCAGGGGCGGGAATGCTGTAACGGCGCGCCAGCCAAGCGGAAATCGCCTGGCGCAGCGCCGGATCGCCCTTGGTTGACGGGTACACGGAAAGCCCATCCATCTGTCCGCGAATTGCCTGCGCCACGCACTCGGGTGCGGCGTGCTTGGGCTCGCCAATCGACAAGTTGATAGGCGTCAGGCCGTTCTGCTGCGCGGCGGCGGAAGCCAGCAACGCACGCAATTTTTCGAACGGGTAGGGGTGTAAAGCATCGAGGCGCGGATTCATGACGCAAGATTTTAACAAGCAAGCTACAATAGCGGGCTTGACCTTTAGCGAAGGTGGCGAAATTGGTAGACGCACCAGGTTTAGGTCCTGACGCCGTAACAGGTGTAGGGGTTCGAGTCCCCTCCTTCGCACCATACATCTGAGAACCGTTGAATCCCTATAATCAGGCTCTTTAAAATCAACGGTTTAGCGGGAAGGGTGGGTGATCGGTTGACTGCTAAAAAGCAAGAATTCGCAGCCTCCGGCCCCATCCTGGCCCCATCTCAGGCCCCACATGGCAAGCATCCAGAAGACGGCAAAAGGGTATCGGGTCCAGGTCAAATTATCGGGCCAACGCGATAGCCAGGTGTTTCCCACGCGGCGCGAAGCTGTCGAATGGGGCGCTAGGCGTGAGGCCGAACTCCGCGACAAGGCGACAAAGCCCGCTGGCGACCTGCACACGTTGCGCGAGGCGTTGCGAAAATACAGCGATGAGATTTCCCCGCTTCGCAAGGGTGAGCGGTGGGAGCAGGTCCGCCTGGCTGCATTTGAAAGTTACCTCCTGCCCTTGGATCTGCCGATTTCCAAGGTTACACCCCAGCACGTTGCAGCATTCCGGGACGCCCGGAGCAAAAAGGTTGGCCCCTCTTCCGTGCTGCGCGAATTGAGCCTGTTGGCGTCCGTATTTGAGGCCGCGCGCCTTGAATGGGAGTGGGTGGACCTGAATCCATGCAGGGGCATCAGAAAGCCACTTAAAGGCAAGCACCGCGAAAGGACGATCCATATCTGGGAGATTCGAAAGATGCTCCGGGCTATGGGGTATGACCGTCGCGCCCGTGTTGCGAGCATGGGCGAGGCCATCGCCCATTGTTTCCTTCTGGCGCTTCGCACTGGTATGCGCGCCGGCGAGCTTTGCGGCCTGACCTGGGAGCATGTCTACGATCAGCATGTCCACCTTCCAAAAACAAAAAGCGACCGCCCGCGTGATGTGCCTCTATCCACGCGGGCGGTCGCAATTCTGAAAAGAATGAAAGGGTGGGACGACAAGCTGGTGTTCGGCGTCAAGTCGGCTTCGCTGGACGCACTGTTTAGGAAGTACCGGGGGCGCGCGGAGGTAGAAGGATTTACCTTCCACGACAGCCGCCACACCGCAGCAACGATGATTTCCAAGAGGATTGACGTGCTGGACCTGTGCAAAATGTTTGGATGGACCGATCCGAAGATGGCGATGGTTTACTACAACCCTCACGCATCAAGCATTGCTGCGCGATTGGGTTAGATACCGACGGAGTTCCGCGCCGGTAATACGCCCGTCCACCGGGCGAATCTTCCCTTCGAGAATGCGCTTTTGCAGCGTGTTGTAGCTGACGCCAAGGCGTGTGCAGGCATCTTTCAGGTGGTAGCACACCATGTCCTCAATTGCGTAGTTCGCGCCAATCCTTGCGGCTTCCACCAGCATCTGTTGAAGTTCGTGCTGTTCAAGTGTGAGTGTCATTGATGTCCCTCGCTTCTTACGCCGTCTTTATCTGCCTCGGCTTGTTCGGCCCGCCAATCCCGGTAGCGCTCCAGGCTTCCTTTAGCGCTGGCGGTCGGCGGCGTGATGCCCTGATGGTTGTCCAGCCACGCCTGCACCTCGCCGCCTGACCACATCTTGCGCAGATGGGTGGGGAACAGGATGCGCACCGCCTGGCTGGCCTGGGGCGCGGCATACAAGGGGGTCTTGCGCACCAGACCCGGGAAGCCCGTGGGCGGCTCATTAAAATCGAACGAGCGGTGCAGCGCATAACCATCCGGAGTGGTTTCCAACAGCAACACCATCGGCTTTTGCGCCTCCCCGGCTACAGGGGCGCTTGCCAGGGCGACGCTGGATGAGGACAGGAGCCATTCCCCGTACTCGGTCACGCGGTGCTTTCCGAATCCAAGCGATTCCAGCGCGCCCGCTTGTGCAAGCTGCTGGATCATCGGCTTACCGATTTTGTGGAACCCGTCCTGAATCACGGTCAGCTTAAAATCGCGGAGCGCATCGGGCGCGTCACTCGGGAGCATTGGGGCGCCCGCCTGCCCGCCGTCCGCGCGCAGCTTGGACAGGTGCTGCGCGAGGACGCAGGCGAAGTCCCCCGCGAGCGTGCTGTTGATGTACCGGGCGAAGTCGTGGCGGCGCAGCTGCGTGGCGAAGTATTCCGCGATGTAGGCGCGGCCTCCGCTGCTGGAACCGAGGTCACGGTCGGCGTTGTTCTGGTCGGTCATGCTGACACTCCGGTCGGGGTGCGGTAGGATTCGGCGCAAGGGAGAGCACGATGCCTATCGCAACCAAAGAATTTGAATACTGCGGGATGTGGGTCCGAATCGAGGTACGGCACCCCACGACAAGTGGCGGTCAAGCCCTTTATTTGGCGGACGTAGACTTCACCGGACAGGGGCCAAACACGCCAAAGCGCCTTTGGGCGCGCTTTGATCGTGGATTGCAGGCCGCCGCAGTTGACCCTGATCGAGCTATTCGGGATGCCGCAGGGGAGATTTGCGCTTACATCGACAAATTGAATAGGTCGGTGCGTGATATGTGATAGGGAGCCCATGCTTCACCTCTTAAACTGATCGATCCAGCCATCTCCTTTCGTTTCCACTGTCTCAGTACGGACGCAGCTCTTACCGCAGCTTTCGGTGTGTTGAGCAGTCACGTCGCTGGACTGGCTCGTGAAGTAGACCCAACGGCCTCCGTCGCTGAAGCGGTAGACGGTAACTCCCTCGTGCGTGAACAACTCTGCAACGGGGATTTCCTGGTTGTCAGTGCCGGACACGGCGACAGGCTCTTTTAGGCAGGCCGTCAGCATTGCGGCCAACACGATGCATATCAGCGCGCGCAGGGTGGCCCTGCCGTGATGGCGAGAAATGAAGTCGCTTTTCTGGTGCATCATCAGTCGCCCCAATAGGTGAGGTCTTCGCGCACGGCGTCTACCGGGCCGTCGAAGAAATCGCGGTTTTCAAGCAGCGCGCCCGCGCAGCCCCAAGCCATGGGGAAGTTCAGGGCGGCCATGCGGCGGTAAGCGAGTGCGGCACGCAGGCGCCAGATAAAGTTGGTCATGTCCTTTCCTCGGTGGTGGCCTTTGCGATCAACCGCGCGATCAGTTCGTCATGCTCTTTCTTGGAACGAATCACCGGGTCATCCAGGGCAAACGCTTGGCGTGCTGCATCAGCGCGTCGCAGGACATCAGGGATATCGCTGCCAATGGTTTTGAACAGGGAGCGGATACCCGCCTCATGCGGCCGCAGGTAGTGTTTGCCCATGTGCTGGTAGAACACGTCCAAGAACGGCTGGACGCCATAGCCGATCAGGGCTTCCAAGGCGCGCATTTCGACCTCAGACAGTTCTATGGTGGCGCGGGTCTCGACGTAGGGCTGCTGGATGAATCGCTTCATTACGCCTCCTTCCGCTGGGACTGCTGGGCAATGGCGGCGCGGTAATGCTCGTCGCAGCAGTAGCCGCTGCCCATGTGCAGGATGTTTGACGGCCGGCCGCACTGGCAGGCAGGGAAGGCGTCGGCGCGGTGGGCGTCGTACCATGCCTGGGCCTCGGTGCTGTAAGGCTCGTCCTCTGCGGGGATGTGGCCTGGCCCCAACAGACCATTGCCGATCCACTGCATGGCCGCTTCTGCGCCCCTGCCGTGCCGCCATTCGATCCAGGCAGCTTGGTCGGCAACGACCATGTTGTGAACGATCTTGCTCAGTTCATCAATCAAGCGTTGCTGACGCGCCGCATCCCGCGCAGCGGCGGCGGCTGTGGCCGTCCAGCCCGCCGCAATAAGGGCGGCGCGCATTCGTTCGCGGAAGTGTTCGTGCGGGTCGGGGATCAACGCAGCGCGCGGGGTTTCGGCGAACCACGCATTTACAGCTGCATCGACCAATTCGACCGGGGGCGCTCATGCTGTCACCGCCTCTTTGCTGATGTCGTATTGCTCGATACCCCAGGCCAGCGCGAAGCAGCACCAACGGAAGCGGCGTGTGTAGTCGGTGAAGGTGTGTTCCCAAAGGTCTTCGAAGTGCCAGGTGCGACCCTGCCAAGTGGGATAGCGGGTCGGCTTCCAGGTAAATTCGTTCGCGGCGGCGTATAAGATGTGATCGCCGTCATCGATACGGTCCAGCACGTCCTGGCTCACTGCGTCCCAAAGCTCGCGGCGCTCGTCTTTGGTCAAGAGGTTGCGGGCGTCTCCCCGAACCCAGTTCAGGCGGTATTCGTTGATGACTCGGCGAAATCGATCAGGATCAAATTCCTCGGCAGATCCCCCACGCCGGCTTCCGTTGACCGCCTCCAGCTTTTCGGACCAATACGACAGATTGACGGCCAGCCGCCGGCCTCGTCGTTCGGCGTATTGGCGATCCGTGCGAAAGAACTCAAACATATCTGCCAGTCGCGTGAATACAAATGTACCCATGTCGCCCGTGTAGCAGAGATATCCCGGCCACGTGATCAGATCGAAGTGCATGCACATGGTGCCGGGCTTACGGAACCGAATATGGCGATACACGCCGTCTTCGTGCTGCACTTCAACGACGTGGGTTTCGACGTCTTTCAAAAACTCGTTTTCGGTGAGGGCGCTCATGCGGTGGCTTCCTGTTCGGTGGGGATTTCGGCCTGTCCGGCAGCAGCTGCCGCTTCGGCATGGAGTCGCTGCTTTTCGGCTTGCTTGGCTCGGACGGTTTCGACGGCACCGTGTGCCTCAAACAGATCGATAAGCGCGGCGGTCGGAATGGTGATCGTCTCGCTGGCTATGCGGCCTTCCTTGATATCCACAAGGGTTGCGCGCTGGTTGGCGTCCAGGCCCTTGATAAAGGCGTCCACGCCGCTGATGAGCGGGGAGACGACCTTGCGAGGTAGGGCGCGGCCATGGATGGTGCTAGCCGTGACTCTGGCCTTACCAGCGGCCTTGACTTGGCCGACCTTGCCGGCCAGGAACTCACCGGCCTTGGCTCCTAGCTTGCGGACGGCTTCGATTGCGACCTCGGCGGACACGGTGCGGGATCGGACCAGGTCTTGCACGTCGCGCTCGGCGTCGGCCAGGACAAGATAGTTCTCGATATGCGTCCGGCTGCAATGAACGAGGGTGGCAATTTCTTCGCTGTCTAGGCCCATGCCACGGAACCGCTTGAAGCCGCGAGCCGCTTCCATAGGGCGTAGCTTCACGCCTTCATTGCTGGTGTAAATCCGCGCCTGCCGTTCGACCTCATTGCCAGTGAATCCAATCACTGAAATCCACTCGATGGGCGCGCCTCGTGCGATCGCGCGGCCATAAGCTTCATGCCGACGATGGCCGTCTACGACTTCGACCCCCGAGCCGTCCGGCATCGCCACTACTTCGAGCGGCGGCAAAGGACCACCAGCCATGATGTAGTTCGTGAGCGCTTCGATTCCGGCTTCCGACTCGGGATCCGGTTCGCGTAGGTTGAACGCGTTTTGGATCACGATGGACGCATAGCGTACTTTCATTGCGTCGGCGCGTTTAATCGTGCCGTCCTTGATCATCGTTTTGAACGACGCGGGGGAGGAATTCAATTTGATCTCCGGTGTGCGCTACGATTCGGTACCAGTTGTGGGAGGATTAATGGACTTGCCAACTTTCCTGATCGAAGCGTTAAAAGTGAATGGGTCCGTACTAAGCGCATGGGCGTGGCCCGTGGCAATACTGGGTTGCGCAGTGATTTTTAAGCGCGAGGTGCGCGCATTGCTTCATCGCATCAAATCGCTTAAGGGGGCGGGAATGGAAGCCGCTTTTGAAGAGCGGTTGGAGGTTTTGGAAGAGGCGCCAAAGGACAACCTTCAGCCTGAGTCTGATTCGACTAGCATTGCAGAAGGGGGGCACCAGAGAAATTGGGCGGCGCGCCAAAAGCGCGAGGGTGATGTCGCCCCAGTGCCGGATTTGGAAGCGTCGACAAGCCAGACAAGTTCGGACCATCCGCGAGACGGCGAGCCGCACAGCGCTGGCACCGAGGCAAACTGGGAAAGGTGGTGGTACGACTACAACAATGACGCAGTTGTGCAGAATGATGCGCCTACCGGCGCCATCATTCGGTACTGGCGGAGCGTGGAAACAGCAATCCGGTCTCTATACGGCGTTGCGCTATCCAAACTGGCAAGTATTGAGAAGCACAAGCACCTAACCGATCAGACCATGCTTCGCGCGCTGCAAATCCACGGTGTGGTGGATGAAGCGCTAGTGTTTCGAATCCAGGAATTACGTGCGCTTCGGAATCTCGCAGTTCATGACGTCGCGGAGCTGTCTTGGGATCAAGTCGATCGATACAAGAAACAAGCTCGATATGTTCAGTACGCGCTGGCATACATTCATTCGCAGTACGCTTCCGGGGGCGATCCAGTAGACGATGCGTCGAACTCGTCTAGTGCTGTGTCTGCGAGTTCAACCTGAACGGTCGGCCAATTCTCCACGCTCGCACGGCGATTTGATGCCGTTCATAGCATTAGCTGCAGTAGCGAGCTCAGCATGTACGGGCCAAACAGGAAGAATACGGCCAGTGCCACGCTGGCCGGCCACGCCCACAGCGGGATATCCGCGTCTTTGCTCCAGTTGCCTTTGCCTGCGTGGTCACGGGGTGCGATGAGGTCTGCGGCTTTGCGGGCCACCTGGGCAATGGACGGCAGAATGCGGCGGCGCGCAGCCGGCGCGGATGCAGTGATTGCGTTCATGTTGCTTTCCAAGGATCGGCCGCGACATAGCGGCGGTTGAGGTATTCGCAGGCGGGGACCAGGGCCACCGCCGCCAAGGCGAACAGGGCCAGGCCCCACCAGATGGCGGGGATGGTTGAAGGCATGGGGATGTGCGCGGGGGGGGCGCGTGGTAGTCGCTGGGTGCCGTTTACGTATCCGGCGCTGCTGGGTCAGCCGTTGCTCGCATCTCGCACAGGATTCCCAACGTCCCATGCCGTGGCGTTCACGCAACCACGCGGCCCGATTGCCCTTGGCGTTCGGTATTGAGGCCCAAGTCTTTGTCTCTCGTCGGGCGGCGAGTCGCAGGCCCAGCGGGTTTGCTGCCGTGGGGTATCTGCGTTGGTCGTGCGGCTTCGGAGAGCGGGCCAGGCAGGTAAATCCTGAAAGTCACTTTCTGCGCCGGTGACGGTGCGGAGCCGGCCCGCTCTCCTAAGCCGCCCCGGGAGCGACATGATCGCAAATTTAGTTGTTGCGATGCCCCACTTGGCAGCGCCTCCTGCGCTTCGCATTCGGAGATTCAAAATGTGTCATTGGATGTAGAATTGCTTCGTCCGGAATGAGCCGCGACGACGGACGAGGGGGAAACGGGAATGGTCAAGAGAAGGCGATTAGCGTGGATGATTCGATCGGCATGGGAGAAATGCGTCACCGAACAATATGTTCGGCAGACGGTGAATTCCGAGGCAGCGCTACAAACATGGTTTTGCACATACCTGCATGAACAGATCAACGCGATGCAGCTTCCCTGGCGACTGTTTGTCGAGCCGCGCGTTGTGCTGGAAGGAGAACCAGGCCCGGTATTTCCAGATGTCCTCGTGTGCAATGAGCAACGCGCCATTGGTGCGATTGAACTGAAGTACCTCCCGCGGGGTGAAGCCAAGTTCGTGAAAGACATGCAAAGCTTGTCCCGGCTCGCGGCCAAAAGTGGAAAGGGCGGGGTGTCCGTTTCCAACGAACGGTATAGAGGTCCTAACCGGCGCGAAAAGCGGTATGAGCTAGCCGCCGACGCTTTGCTTGTGTGGGCGGCAATAAGCGCGAAGGAGATTGATTCAAGCCGCATTCGCGAAAGTTTTGACAGCGCCCATCTCCTTTTGCTTCAGTCACTGACTCACGATCACGACTCGCCGACTCTCTTGGTAGATCCCGCCGTGATGGAGCTTCGGGAACACGAGTTGTTGGAGGGCTGAGGCGTAGTGGTCTAGTAACTCCCACGAGAATGGCCTTTTCGCCTCGGTTTAGATCTACTTGTTGATGCTGCTACCGAAGTTGAAGACGTCGATCAGTTCTTCTATGAAGCGTACGAGTGCTTCGAGCATGGCATTGCTCCGTCGTTTGAGGTTGGGGAGGTCGTCGGCAGCCGGGGCTAAACCGGCGCGCCCGTCACATGAACGTTAGGGGCGCTTCGCGTGCCAGACGGCGGCGAGCAAAGTTGGTGTAACGTAATGAATCTTAATGCGTAGATTTGATTTCGCCTGCCGCGGATCATTGATGAATTTCCAGGAGATTTAATGGCTACGGGGTTTGAATGGGTTCCTTTCTTTGAGGAGCTGGCAGACAAATTGCTTGCATATCGGCATAAGCAGCGTGAACTGGTCCAAATTCTGGAATCAGCGGGAGTCAACGGGCTGGTTGACCAGGACTCACTGGGGCACGACGTCCCTCTGGGAGAGATTGACCCGTTTACTTTCTTGGCGTTATTGAACAAGCAGTCATTTGTTGCACGGACCCGAGCTCTGGCTGTGGTCCAAGAGCGACTTGGCATCCGCGCCGCCCTCCCCACGCAATTTCTTGGAGTTCCCAAGGCCGACCCTCGTCAGACCTGGCTGTTCCCGTATTTGTACGACCGAGCGAACGACGACATCGATAAGCTTTGGGACCTGTTCGAAGAGGTTCAGTCAGGCAATAGAATCACTGAGCCGGTCTTCGCTAAAGCTCGAGGTGTCAAGTACGCCGGCCGCGCGAAGTTGACGCAGGCAATCTTCAGAGTGGCGCCCCGAAAATTTTTCCCGGTGGATGGGCAGACCACTGGTTATCTGGCTGGGTTGCAGCTACCGCATGCATTCGAATCAGCGAGGGAGTTTCAGGAAATCTGCGCTTTGGTCAAGAAGGCGGTGCCCAAACCGCTCTACGAACAGTCGCATGATGCTTGGTATGCAAACAGAAAAGCACCGCCTAGCCCGGAATCCGAATACCAGAGCAAAGTGATGGAAAAGGCGGCGAAATCACAAAGATTCGTCGAACCCAAGGGTGGCGTTCCGGTACCGAAAATCGGTAGAAGTGGCATCAGCGAGAGCGGCTATAAGCGGAAGCCCGCAGTGGCGGCCGAGGCCCTGCGGTTGGCTAAATTCAAGTGCGAAATCGATCCCAGCCACCAAACCTTTACGTCGCACTCCACCGGCAAGTCATACGTCGAGGCCCACCACCTGATTCCTTTTAGTCTTCAAGGTAGCTACCCAGTCTCCCTTGACGTCACTGCGAACATTATCGCCCTTTGCCCCAACTGTCATAAGCGACTGCACCTCGGCAGTCCGGTGACGAAGAAGGAAGATATTCTTGCACTGCTGTCTGACCGAAAGGACCGACTGTCAGAAAAGAAGCTGAAAATCGGCCAGTCGGAATTACTGAAATTCTACAAAGGGGATTTGCTCGAAGAGGACGCCTGAACTTTCGGAGGTTTTGCAGCAGAATCGAAAGAACCGGGGTTATCGTCGCCACGCCCGGCTGGGCGTTGCTTGGCAGTTGAAGCCCAAGCACACAGGGTCCGGGGGCGTGCTGGCGCCTGGTTGTCCTGTTTCGCCCTTCCTCCCTCGCGGGGGCGGGCGGCATAAGTTGTTAAAGAGCGGTAAACAAAAGTTGATGAAATAGTAAACATTAGTTTTTGTTTGGTCAACAAGTGTTGATCTAAAGGCGAAAAAAAGCCGCCCCTGACTGGGCGGCTGTTCGCTTTGAGTTGTGGCTAGTGTGTGCGGTGCTTGCTAGGCGGCACGATGGCGCCGATTGCGTGAATCTTCTCCACCTGGCCTGCATGTAGGCTCATGCGGATTTCGCCGTTCACAGAAAGTACTTCAATGTCCCCGCCCCGGCGGCGTACAAGCAGTTCCTTGACCATCTTTCGACCATCTGCCAGCTGAAGGGCCACATATTCGCCGGGCTCAATAGCTGCGTTCGGCTCGACGACCACGTACCAACCATTGCGAATAGCGGGCTTCATGCTGTCGCCCCGAACGCGCAAAACATACGCTTCAGGGTCTGTTGAGGCGTGAAGAATAAAGCCGTCTCCATGTCCGTCTGGGTACGCCAGTTCCTCATAAAAGCCGTTCTCGCCAAGTTGTGCCATGCCTACTACCGGAATCAAACGTCCAGGCGTTGCTCGCCCGACATATTCGGGGGGAGGCTCTGCCACAAGGTGTTTAAGGGGATCGGCCGGCGCGGAGATCGTGTGCGCCCGCCGCTCGGCCTCATCAAGTAGCCGCTGGGCCGCATCCAAACCCGTCAGATCGGCGTCCTGCAGTTCTTCAACTGATAAAGCGAAGGCGCGTGCGATCCCAGCCGCGAAGCTCGACTTTTTACTGTCGCGCTTTTCGAGTTGATCGACGGTTTGCCCGCTGGTGCCCGCAAGTTCTCCAAGGGCGTCATGCGTGAGTCCCTTTGCGAGTCGGAGAAAGCGGATGTTCTTACCCATTGCCATGGGGCGCACCTTATCAACATTGGTTTATAAATTCCATCAACGTAAGTTGACCTTTTAGTAAACACTCGTTTACCATCAGGCAACTTCAGTAGATCGAATGACGGACCTATGACACTTGTTCAGTTCAAACATCGCCCCGCATTGGAATTGGCATGCAGTCTTGCTGGGTCCAAAGCGGCGTTGGCGCGGTTAATCGACGCACTACCTCAGCAGATCGGCAACTGGCTCACGCGCGACAAGGAAATTGATCCCGTGTACTGCGCCCGTATCGAGTCCGTGCTTGAAGGCCAAGTAACTCGCCAGCAGCTTCGGCCCGATGACTGGCAAGCCGTTTGGCCCGAACTGGCCGAAGAGGCGAGGGCGGCATGAAGTCAACGAGCCATCCAGCCATGAGGGCCTGGCGGCGCGCCGGCTTTTTGCAGCGCTTCATCGCTGACTCCCAGGTCCCCAAAACGATAGTTGGTTTTACAGGCCGGGCAGCTCGCCACTGTTTGCGCGCGGTTGTTGAACTGGAGTATCGATTTCACCGCGTGGTTATCCAGGCAGCCGGGGCAAACGTAATGCTCAGGCTCGGTGCCTCGGGCTGCTTCTTTTACCCGAAGAACGACCGTTCCAGGATAGGGGGCATGAAGCTCGTATCTGCTTCTATCAGCTTGGCGTTCTTCAAGCTTTCTAACTTCACCTTCAAGGTTGTGCACGCGAGTCAAATACGCGCGCTCGCGCTCGGTGGCCTCAAGGCCGTCCTTTTGCATGGCGAGCACCTCAGCCCCCAGTCGTATCAGTTGAGCGTTCAATTCATTGGTAGCAGACGCGATCTTTGCATCATCCAGTGTGCGTACAGCCGTTTGATAAAGGCTGACCGACTGCGATATTCCGGACAACAGGGCCATAGGGTCCATGAGAGTTCCCCCAACGTAGAAAAGAGTGGCGCAGGAGACCCCGATTCTACGTTGCACGGGAACTCTGGCGGGGAGGGCGCACGACGGAATCAATGCCCCGAACTGAATCGCTTTTGGCAGCCGCTGAACAGGAACCCTCCCATGCATAGCCTCTGCCTAAAACGAAACAACTGTCGCACGAGCGCTGGGTGCGGATTGGTATTCGGTCTTGCATTCAGGGCACGTGAGTTTCGAGTGCCAGCCGTATGCGATCTGGAGTACCGCCTTCTTACCAAGGTTGTCCATGCAGGGTTGGCAAAGGCTGTGCGGTGGCTCTCCATTTGCGGCCGATTCCTTCAGGCGAAGGACGAACGTGCCGGGATGGATTTCTTTCATCTCATATCGGTCCCTGTCAGTGGCTTGCTTTTCCAGCTCAGCGACACGTTGGCGAAGAGCGCGGCATTCGTCTTCCGCCGAGCGTTCCGCCTGGGCGCTCGCAAACAGTTTCTGTTGGAGGTCCAGACAGGAGTTCTGAACCTCGATCAATACCCGTGTGATTTCCTGCTTGGCGTCGGAGATCTTGCGCTCATCTCGTGCACTGAGTGCGTTTTGCGCCAGGCCGATGGCGGCGCTGAGGCTGCTGAAGGCGGAAGCAATGTCCATGGTGCCCCTTATGTATCGGGAGTCAATGACAGCATCGGCTCGACATCCGGGGGCGCGGAGCCTGATGCGAGAAGCGAGTTTCTTGTCAGTGCGTCGGCCCTGGTTGACCTTGAGGAAGCTCGCTTTCCAGCTTCTGAAGTGCCGACTGCATTTGCTCTATCAGGTCTCGAAGCTGCCCAGGCGTTAAAGCGTAGTGCCGGCCGGGGTTGGCCTCTTCCGGGCGTTGCATTGGATTCGTCAGGAAATCGAACTTGATTACCGCCAAGCCAAGTTGTGGGACGGGTCCAGCCGTCCAATTCGCGACAGGGAAAAGCGGAATGTTTTCAGCCATGGTCAGCCCCCTCCAATAGGGGCGAAAGTTTTGTGTGAGAGCAACCATTCTAAGGGGCTGACCACCCATTTTCAGGAGAGAGCGCATGGACAGCGCGACGACGCCGGCCCAGCCGGCACCGCAGCCGGTGGCACTGGCAAAGCCTAGCGACAAGATCCAGATTGGACCGCTGGACGTGTAGGGCGCTTGTTGTTTTTCCATGCGGCGAATCGTAAAGCCGCTGCTTAGCAATAGATACGTTCAGGAATCGAAGAAATGAACATCACCACTGCGGCCGATTTGACGGTGCATGAATACAAGGGCGGCAGCGAGTCGCTGGGTCCGCTGGTTGGGATTTCGGCCGCCGTGCTGCGCAACAAGGTCAACCCGAACAACACCACGCATCACCTCACGCTTGCTGAAGCTGACCGTGTTGTGCGGATGACGGGTGACGCGCGGATCTTGGCCGCGTTTGCGCACAGCAACGGCTATCTGCTGGTCAAGGCACCCGACAACTGCGCTGAAAGCGACGTGTCCGTGTTGGAACAGGTGGCCGCGCTGATGGTCGCCCACGGCTCCTTTGGTCAGGAGGTCTACGACGCTTTGGCAGATGGAGGTGTCGATCAGCAAGAAATGATGCGCGTGAATGCGGCCGGCCGTGCCTTGATGGAAGCGGTGGCTGGTGTGGCGCGTCGCCTTAGCGGGATGGCCGACCAATGATGCAGCGTGGAACTTCTGGTGTACCCGTGCGGGCGCGTATCGCGTCCACGGAGCGTAAGGGGGGCGCGCTGGCGCGTGCGGCTGGGCAACTCTGCGGGAACGATCGGTTCCAGGCCTGGGTTGTTGCCCGCATCGGCGCTGCCCCCCAGGGCGTGACTGGTCAGCAGCATGCCGCGCAGTTCGTCCGAAATGCCTGCGGCATTACCAGCCGTGCGCAGCTGGATCACAACGCCGAAGCCGCCACGCTCTTTCATGAAGCCGTGCGCAAGCCGTTTGTGAAGTGGAGCGGCGTCTATGGCTGACTGCCTGCACATGTTCCGGGGCTACCGCGTGCCGCCTGCCACCGTGGAAGCAGTCAAGCAGGCCATCATCGACACCCCGCGCCGCGTCGATATCAAGGCGCTACAGGGGATCGTCCTGCCTGCATTGGTGGCGGTGGACCCCTGGCCCAGCACATCGCGCGCTGATGCTGCCGCCCGTGCGATTGAGTCGTTTCTGTTCGATGCGAGCCAGGCCGGCCTGGTCAAGCGCCGCACAAACGGCTGGAAGTTTCCGTACTGGTGGCGGGTCAGAGCGTCGTCGGGGGCGGAATGTCGTTGATTCGCCGCACGCCCCTCAAGAATAAGACCCCCATGAAGCGCGGTGCGGCCCCTCTACAGCGTTCGGCCTTCAAAGCCACCGCGAAGCCACTGCCGTGTCGCCGCAAGAAGCCGCGGGCGACTAAGACCATGTACCGCAATCGTGCCTTGCTGGATCTTGCCAATGGGATGCCCTGCAAGCTTCAGGTGCCTGATGTGTGCTGCGGTGACGCCGCCACTGTGGTTGCGTGTCACTCGAACCAGTCGCGTCATGGCAAGGCCGGATGGCTGAAAGCGCACGACTGGGCCACTGCGTGGGGCTGCGCTACGTGCCACGCCTATATCGATCAGAACCAAACCGGCGCCAGCTACGACGAGAAGGCGGCGCTGTGGGAGGCTGGATTTCATGAAACTCGATTGACCCTGATCGTGCTGGGGCTATGGCCCCTTGAGGCCGAGATTGGGTATCGACAACTGTATGGAGAGACGTCATGAGCGTTCAGGGCATGACATGGGCGCTTGCTCAACGGATCGTCAAGGAGCCTACCGCCCGGCACGTGTTGCTGTGCCTGGCCAACTATGTGGGGTCCAAGGGCGAGGGCGCATTTCCCTCTGTGGCGACCCTGGCCGAAGACACCGGCCTATCGACGCGGACGGTGCAGAACAAGCTGCGCGAGCTGGAGGCTATGCAGGTGATCCAGCGCGGCAATCAGGATTTGGTGGCGGCCTACATCCGCCGCGCTGATCAGCGGCCCGTTTGCTATGACATGGATCTTTCACGGGGTGCACCAGCTTCGCCCCGCGTGGAACATTCTGAAGATCAATCACGGGATGAACGTGCTGCACCCCGTGACGAACGGGGTGAATCTGACGACGCCACGGGGTGCAGCTCACGACGTCACGGGGTGAATCTGACGACGTCACGGGGTGAACGTGCTGCACCCGATCCGTCATTGAACCGTCAAGGAACCGTCAATGAACCTAAAGGCGTGCGCAAGCGCTCGCCGGGGTTCGACCCGATGTGCGTGGAATTGCCGGACTGGCTGGATGCGGACCTGTGGGGGCGCTGGGTCCGTCACCGCGTGCAGATCCGCAAGCCGCTGACCGAAGAGGCCGCCAAGCAGCAGATCACGGACCTGGATGAATTCCGCAAGCAGGGCCACACGCCGCAGGCGGTCATCACGAACGCCATCGGCAAAAGCTGGCAAGGGCTGTTTGCCCCGAACGGTGCAGCAGCTGGTGGCGCACAGCGTTCTGGCAAGTTCAACCCCACGGCACACGTAAACCGCAACCGCACCCGCGCCCAAGGAGGCAATGACTATGACGACGGTCGCACAATCGACGCCTGAGCAGGCTGTAAACCCGTGGCTGCTACCTCGCACGAAGCTTGACGGCATTTCGGCAATCGATCATCTGTGGAACCGGCTTTCTGGCACGTATGGGGGGCGCTGGCTCAAGGACTTCCCGGACATGGACAGCATCGAGAACTGGAAGACTGCTTGGGCCGAGGCACTGCACGATGACCATGTGACTCCGCATGAAGTTGCGGAAGGGCTGCGGGCCTGCCGTCGCTTGTTCCCGGACTGGCCGCCCGCAGCGGGCGAGTTCATCCGAGCATGCCGCCCAGACCTGGAGCCTGAAGTGGCGTTCTACACGGCCGTGGCCGGAATGGCTGCGCGTCACAACTGCGAGCAAGGCACGTGGCCGCATCCAGCGATCTTTTGGGCGGCCGTGGAAGTGGGGGCGCACGATCTCCAGCACTGCCCGTACAGCACGATGAAAGCCCGCTGGGAACGGACCTTGAACGAAGTCTTGGCCCGTGGCGAATGGAAGCCGATTCCCGAAATCGTCAAGACGTTGCCCCCACCGCCGATTACGGCACAGAGCCGTGCCCAGGCCGAAGAACAAATGCGCAAGATCGGTGCGACGGGGATCATGAACCAGTCCGGCCGCGATCCGTTGCGCGGGTGGAAGCGAATCATCGCCGAGACCCAGGATCCCAAAGGCAAACGCTACTCGCCGGGCATCGTTGCGATGGCGCGGAATGCGCTGCGTCTGGACGCGGGGCAGGGGGCGCAACCATGAGCGGCGCAATGGCACGCAACAAAGGCGCGTCGTATGAGCGCAAGGTTGCCAACATGCTGACCGAGGCAACCGGCAAGGTGTGGCGGCGGCGGGTGCGCAATGCGGTGGGCGATAGCGACGTGGTGGCGGACGATCCGGCCTTCGCGCGCATCAGCATCGAATGCAAGCACGCCAACACCCTTTGTCTGCCCGCATGGTGGCGCCAGGCGCAGGAGCAGGCCGGGGAGCAGGGCGTACCGGTGCTGATCTACAGACAGACGGGGGCGCGTGGCGAATCGGTGATGGTCGATGCCCACGACGTGAACCCAAAGATCTTTCCTGTCCGGGGGCGGTACACCGTCACGCTGGGGTGGGAAGCGGCAATGCAATGGATGCGGGAAATGCTTCCCGCGAAAGTGACTTTTTCCCCGGGAATTTATTGATGACGACCTATACGCTTTCTCGCGTACCTTCGGCCCCGGCCGTGAAAGAAAAGCCCGAGGCGCTTTTCCGTAGTGCCCATGCTGCGCTGGTGTACGCGTTGAATTACTCGATGCAGCAATATGACCGGCCGTTGATGAACAAGGCGATGTCCGGCAAGCCGGAAGGCGAAGGCAAAGGCCTCTCGGGCATTGATGGCGCAGGGCAGGCGGGCATGATACGCGCGCAACTGAATCGCCTGCCGCCCTTGTACCGCGCCGTCCTGATCGCCAGCACCGCACAGGCCGAATTCCCGTGCGATTGCAAGGCCGCTTGTTGCATTGGTCGAAAGGTGAACCCGGAATGGCAGCACGCTATGAGCGAGGTAACCACGGCGGCTGCGGCGGGCGCACTGTCGGGTTGCGTGTCGAACGGCCGATTGCGATCCGCGTTGATTCAGCGGTTGCTCGGTGCTAAAGCAACTTTGGCCGACCTAGCCGCGCGGCACGATGTCGATGAGAAAACTGCGGGGGCGCACAGCGCGAAGCTGAAGCGATGGCTTTTCGGGGGCGCCGGCGCAGCGCCAGGCGTGCATCAACAGGCGAGTCGAGCGTTTTCTGAATGTCTCCAGGCGTCAGGTTTGATCGATCCGGTAGACGCCTAAACAAAAAAGTCGTTGACCGGTGGTGTTTTTTCCCCCAATATAGGCGCAGAACGGATACGGTGTATTACTGCGTCCATGAAAAGCCCGCCAGCGAAATGGCGGGCTTTTTTGTTTGTTCGCGGCGATGCGTGAGGACTAATGGGCCACTTGTGGGGGGCCAGGGCCAAACCATCCCAAGGCATTCAGCAGCTGTCGCTTGAGGTCTGCGGCTTGCTCCCTGTCAAGAATGAAAACAAATGAGCCAGGCGTCTCCTCTGCGGCGGAATCCGCCAGGGGAATATGTTCGACGCGCATGATCACGGCGTTGAGTTCCCCTTCCAGTGCCCCCACTTCAAAGCTGACGGCGCGGGCGATGTTCGCTTCCGGATTATCAATCATGATGTAGCTCCGGAGTGAACCCCGCGGACTTTCACATTAGCACTCAGCCCACCTGCGGGGAATAGTGAACATGCGCCGGGCTGCCTAGCCTCTGAATCGCCCGGTACTGCGTTCCAAGCCAGCTAGGCCGGATCAGTCCGAGCCCTTTCTATCCCTGCTACGTCAGGCTGCGTCAGACGGCAGGCAACCGCGAGAAGCGCCGTCCCGTCAGACAATTGGTAATTGTTCTCGCCATGCCACGAAACGGGCTGCCCGTCCCGCAAGCAGCAATAGAAAAAGGCCTGTTGGCCATCGTCGCACGGCAGTGATCGGCATCTCCGTTCGATGATGTACGTCACCCCGTCGCGGTCAACTGCGACAAGCTCCATAGGCCGTTTTGTGTAGTGTGCCTCCATGACGCCCCTCCGTTTACTTTAGGGTCTGTTCCCAGATGTCATTTGGTCACTGTCGTCTTGGGGGGTCAATACAGCGTTAGCCCACATCCGATGCAAACACCGGCGCTAATCAGGGTTACTCCTATCATCGCGAGGTTTGCGCTACATGGTGAGGGTAAGCCCGGCTCCCTACATAATTGTGGGAGGAATAAAGTGCTTAAGTCGGTCAACGGGAGCCGCCATGAAGCCACCAAACGCACTGAAAGGCATATCTGCCGCAATCGGTCTGTTGCAGCATCGCGTAAACGCGCTGCGTGCAAAGAGAAGAGCCCTGGCTGTTCGCGAAATTGTTCGTTTGATGCGTCAGTCGCAAATCGAGCCGGATGACATAACGGCCGCATTTCAGCTTTCGTCGGATTCCTCGACTGCTCCGGTACCGCGCTTCGATGGACGATCTCGAGTCGCGCCAAAGTACCGAGACCCGGAGACGGGACAAACATGGACCGGGCGAGGTGTCATTCCACGTTGGCTCGCTGCCGCCGAATCAGAGGGCCGCGATCGCCGGCACTTTATCGTCGAACAGCCAACGCAACATTAGGCGCGGGACGTCGCACCGGACCTTTGCGGCTAAGATACTGAACCCGCACACAGGGCAGCGGCGCCTGCGTTTTCCACTGCCTCCACATCCGCGAGCAACCACAGGACTTTATCGACCAGTGCGGCGACTGTCCGTTGCTGCGCGCTTTAAAAGCGCGGACATATTTGTGGTGCTGATGGGAATGACAGGCCCTGGCGCGGATGTGTATTGAAGTTCTGCCCAAGCGCAGTCGGAGACGAGGCGGAAGTGGTCTTCGATATGTGAGAGGTTGACGTCACTGCCAACCGTTATCCTCATCCGCATAAATCTATCGCCTCGCGGCGGCTGATTCAGTATGTCCTCTAGAATTAAGGCAAGCTGTAGCGCTGCGCCATTCGCAGCCATATCTTGATGCGCCACAAGCAAAACCTGGATTGGTCCCTTCGGAAGTGGCTCCCACCCTGTGAAGCTTTCTTCAAGGGAAATTTCTTCGGGGCATCTAGAACATATGGCTGTGACCGTCTCCAGGTCGCCAACCAGTGCAACTAGAAATTCTGTAGTGCGGGATGAAGCTTCGCTCATAGGATGGGAATCACTTTCTTTCGTCGTGTGCGGGGAACATAAAAGTCTAAGTGGATCAGGGCTTTGCCGAAATGCACGCTTGCAGCTCGTCGAGGTGCGCGGGCTTGGAAAGCCATGCGTCTACTCCCGGAGGCAAACGCCCCGATTCGTATTCGCTGACCGTCCCGCTAAAGACAATGACGCGGGCTCGACCTCGGGACAGGACTTTTAGGTCAACGGCCAAATCTAGGCCAGACGTGCCGGCAAGCTGTACATCGAGCAGAATCGCATCGGGCGCAAAGTCAACTGTCGCACGTAGAGCGGCCTCATCGTCGGGGGCGATCTGGACGGTGATGTCGCTATCCATCATTAAGCACTCTGCTGTCAGCTCGGCTGTGGCCGCATCGTCGTCAACGATTAGAACGCGCATGAAGGCCCCCGATTTATCCGATTGAAATGTCCAGGCAGCGGCCGCGTTCGCGAGATGTCGCCCCATCGATTCCAGCTCTGAACTGTGCGCCCGATCTAGTAGGCGGTCAATCGGCGGCTTGTCCTTTTTGACCCTCCCTACAGGCCCTCTACCGATTTCTTTGGAGCCGTCGCCGCCAGACGGCGTGCGATTGGTGGCACCCGCCCTGAATTAATGAGGATGAAATGGCGAGACGAACCCTATTTCCGTGCCGCCATCGCGGCTGTTCCGCGTTGGTCCGGATTTCTGGTTTCTGCGACGAGCACGCCGCAGATGCAATTGGATGGAAGCGAAGTCATTTGCGAGGCAGCAGGCGTGAGCGTGGCTATGGGCCGGAATGGGATAGGCTGCGTAGCCTAATCCTTAAGCGGGACCGCCATCTGTGCCAGTGCTGCGACTGCGTGAACACGGCCCGTGTCCTGCCCGCAACGGAGGTCGACCACCGCATACCGAAGTCCGAGGGCGGGACGGATGCACCCGACAACCTGTGTGCAATCAACAGCGATTGCCACAAGCGCAAGACAGCCAAGGAAAGCGCCAGGGCACGCGCGAGAGCGAAGCCGTAGCGAATCCCCTCGGCGGTCGTCATCGTCTCGTGGCAGGCCGCTGCGGGCACACCAGGCGCCATGGCGCGGGCCTCCTAGGGAGGAGGGGGGGGGGGTCAATTTATG